>JAHAZJ010000198.1 GCA_018385315.1 Treponema sp.
CTTTCTCTTGGTGTAGGTTCTCAGATGACTCCAGAAAAAATCATGAACGGTAATTCTCTTGGTATTATTGGTCTTGGTTTGTTGGCATTCTGTATTGCTACTGCTGGTGGATTGATTATGGCTAAGATTATGAACCTGTTCCTAAAAGATAAGATTAACCCACTTATTGGTTCTGCTGGTGTATCTGCTGTTCCAATGGCTGCTCGTGTTGCAAACAAAGTTGGTATGTCAGAAGATCCTACAAACTTCTTGTTGATGCATGCAATGGGGCCAAACGTATCTGGTGTAATTGGTACTGCAATCGCTGCCGGTGTATTTATTGCTACATACGCTCACTAATAAATAATTCATTATTTTCAAAAAGCTCCAATTGATTATTCAAGTGGAGCTTTTTTATGTATACGGGGGCATTTAATGTTTAATCGGAAGGAATTTAAAAAAGCAGCTTTAGAAAGCTTAGTAGGAAGATGGAAAACTCCTATTCTTTCAGAAATGATATATGTGCTAGTTAGCCTATTTTTATATTTGTTAATTAGATATGTATTTGTTATGATGGATCTTGCAAGTGCAAATTCTGTTCTTGCTATAAAGGCTCTTCTTCTTTTTTTATTTTTTATTATGGATATCTTATTTGTATTTCACCTGTTTTTAAAATGGGTTTTAAAAATGTAATAGTAAAGACTTGCAGTACAAATGATTTTGTTTCATTTAAAGAATTTTTTAGGGGATTTAAAACTTTTGGACAATCTATGGGAGCTTATTGGTGGCATTACCTTTGGATTTTTCTTTGGGCTCTTGCATTTTATTTACCCTTTTTATTTATAATGATAATATCTATTGCTTTGATAGTAACTGAAAAAATTTCGTTAGCTGTTATTGGAATAATAATTCTGTCAGTATTTCTTTTATGTATGATAGGATTTTTGATTTATAAATTAATTTCTTATAGCATGATGTGGTACATCTTGTGTGAGGAAAAAATGTGGGGTCCAATTGAAGCAATGAAAATTAGTATAAATATCACAAAAAAGAATTGTGGAAAATTATTTTTATTGAATTTCAGTTTCATAGGTTGGATGATTTTATCAATTTTAACTGCCGGTATTGGTTTTTTGTGGCTTATTCCATACATGGAAGCAACAAATTATCATGCTTATAAGTTTCTTCGTGATGAATACTACGATTTAAATAATAAGAATTGTGTTGACTCTATTGAAAATAAAACAGAAAAAGTGACAAATCTGATTGAACCTTTAAGAGAAAGTTAATATATTAAAATTAAAAGGAAAGGAGATTAGAATGTTTAATCGTAAAAATTGTAAAAAAGCTGCATTGGAAAGCTTAAAAGGAAGATGGAAAACACCTGTATTAGTTAATTTGTTTTATTTAGCATTAATTTTAATAATTATGCTTCCTTATTTCTGTATAGTTTTAGCACCAATTGCAAATCTTTCTGATACAAACTCAGTAATGTTTGATGGTAATGTTGATTCAGCTCTTTTTTATGTGGCTGCTATTTTGATATTTGCATTATTGGCAATGGTATTTGTAATCTGTATTTATCCACCATTAATTATGGGTTACAAAAAAATTCCAGTTTTACTTTGCAATACTACAGAAAAAATTAATTTCAAAGAAATTTTCAGTGGATTTAAAATGTACGGTAAATCTATGGGTGTTTACTGGTGGAATTATCTTTGGATTTTCCTTTGGATGTTGGTTTTCTATGTACCAATGATTATCTTAACAGCTATTTCAACTTCAATGCTTATTTTATCAAATTCTGCAGATGTAAACTTTGCTTTGATGGGAAGTATGGCTGTTGTTGCAATTCTTCAGGTTGCTGTAATTATTGGTTTATATGTTGTAATTATCAACAGAACTTTGGCTTATGGCATGATGTGGTATATTGTTTGCGATGATAATAAAGTTGGCGCAATTGATTCTATGAATATTAGTAAGGCTATTACAAAAAAACATCTCTGGAGTCTTTTTGTTTTGAATCTTAGTTTCATTGGTTGGTTTTTATTGTGTCTTCTTACATTAGGAATTGGATTTCTTTGGCTTCTTCCTTATGTAGAAACAACAAATTATGAGGCATACAAAGTTCTTCGGGATGAATATTATGCAAAAGAATCTAATAAAGAACCAAAACAGCTTGTAAATAAAATTGAACCAAAGGATGAGACTTCAGAAGAGTCTAAGGAATAATCTTTCCTGTAAAATAATTTTATAAGATTATGATGTAATATTATAAAAAAAAGGCAACCGTGAATTTCAATATTACGGTTGCCTTTTTTTTGCTCTATATTAGTTTTTTATTTGCTCTTTAAAATCTTTTTTGCAAAAACCAATGTTGTTAAGAGAGCTGCAATACCAAATACCCAGGAAATGATTGCACAAGGAATTGTACCTAATGATAATGTAAATCCTGAAATTAAGTATGTTACAAAGGAAACTACAGCAACTGTGATTGCATAAGGTAACTGAGTAGAAACATGGTTTACATGATCACACTGAGCACCAGCACTTGCCATAATTGTTGTATCTGAAATTGGTGAACAGTGGTCACCGCAAACAGCACCTGCCATACATGCAGAAATACATACAATTCTGATTGTTCCTTCTGGGAAAGCTGCAATACAAATAGGAATAAGAATACCAAATGTACCCCAGGATGTTCCTGTAGCAAAAGCCAGTAAACATGCAATTACAAAGATGATTGCTGGGAGGAACATTTTAAGTCCGGCAGCTGAACCTGCAACTAAGTTTGCTACATAGTCTTTTGCACCAAGGCTGTCTGTCATACCTTTAAGTGTCCAGGCTAATGTAAGAATCAAAATAGCAGGAACCATTGCTTTGAAGCCTTCTGGAACACATTCCATCATTTCTTTGAAAGAAACAACTTTTCTTATCATAAGATAAATAATTGTAATTATTAAGGCACCAAAAGAACCTAAAACCAAACCAACTGATGCATCTGCATTGGAGAATGCAATTGCAAAATGTAAATAAGATTCTCCTTCTTCAAAGAATCCACCAGAATAAATTAATCCGATAACAGAAAGAGCGATAAGAACTGCAACTGGTAAAACCAAATCAAGAACTCGCCCCTTTGTTTTTACATCTGCAACTTCGTTAGCAACATCCTTTAGTTTTTCAGAAGCACTTTCATATTTTGCCATTGGACCAAATTCAAATTTCAGTGCAACCATAGCAAACATCATAATAAGTGTAAGGATTGCATAGAAGTTAAAACCAATTGCTTTTGAGAAAAGAAGAATACCGTTTTCCCCTTCTGTAACAAAGCCTGCAACTGCTGCGGCCCAAGAAGAAACTGGAGCAATAATACAAACAGGAGCTGCTGTTGCATCAATAAGATAAGCAAGTTTTTCTTTTGAAAGATGATATTTATCTGTTACTGGCTTCATAACAGAACCAACTGTTAAACAGTTAAAGTAATCATCAATAAAAATCAGCATACCAAGGATGATTGTACAAATCTGAGAACCAAACTTTGTTTTGATGTGAGTTTTTGCCCAGTTACCAAAAGCGGCAGATCCACCTGATTTATTCATGAGGGCAACCATAATTCCTAAAATAACCAGGAATACAAGAATACCAACGTTGTAAGAATCAGAAAGTGAACCTACTAATCCATCCTGAAAAACGTGGGTAAGGAATCCTGAAAAACCAGATGAAGCATCAATGGCATAGAAAACGCCGCCAATGAAGATTCCCACGAACAAAGAAGAAAAAACTTCTTTTGTGATAAGTGCCAGTGCAATGGCAACAATTGCTGGTACCAAAGCCCAAAATGTTCCAGTCATAAGAAATTACCTCCAGATTTTCTTATAGCTTATTATTTTGCATCTCCTGCAGAAAGTGTAGAAACCTGTGGTAAATCTTGTTCTGCAATTGGAGTATATATAGTGTCGTTTGAATAAATGCCTTTTGCTGTGAATGTTACTCCAGCAGGAGCGTCAGGCAGAGTGAACTGAACCTGAACAACAGCAAAATAGGTAAGTTTTGATGAAAGAGTTTGATTTAACTGAGAAGGTGAAAGACCTAAATCAGATGCATTTAAAATAATGTCATATCCATTTTTGAAAGGATCAAGAACTGCTTTATCTGAAAAATCTTTAATCATCTGACCTGCAAGAACAGAATCTTTTTCAGATGCCTTGTAGTGTTTTCCTGAATAAAGTGAAATGATTAATTTAGCATTTTCTATATTTGCTTTATCGAAGGCTGAAGAGATTGTATTATATGCTGTATCAATTTTTATCAAACGCTGATTACTTTTTGCAATTAACGAAATAACTGATGTTTCATAATCTTGTGAATAACTGATTAAAGAATCCATTTCATTTTCAACTTTAAAGGTAACAGTTTCTTCCTGATAATTATCTTTTGCATAGATTTTTGCTGTAAGTGTATATTCTTTTCCAGCTTCTGCAAAAGGCCACATAAAAGTAATCTGTGGTTCTGTCATTGCAACAGAAGTTAAGGAACCGTTTTTTTCATCTACAACATCAATAGTATCAATTTCTTCACCTTCTAATTTTGAAAGTGTGATTTTTACATTTGATTTTGTAACATTTACAGTAATATGATTTGCTTCAACAGTATTGATAACAGTTTCGTCTGTATCTGTTGAGCCACAACCTGCAAGAGCCAGTGCAGCTGGTAATATTAAAAATGTAAGTAAAGAACGTTTTAATTTATTCATTTTTTAACCTCTATCTTCTATAATACTCTTGATTTTGTCATCTTACAAGATTTTAAGAAAAGATATAGAACAAAAAAAACATTTTATATATAATATATAGAAGTATGAAAAGCAATGTTGTGGTTTGGAAATGCAAATGTATTACTCATTATTCAAATGCACTTTTGTTTTTAAATTTGATTAGTAATTATTGAAAACTGAATTCTTTTGAGAGTTCAGTTTTTTTTTGTATTAATAGGTTTTCTAAAGGAGTAAAAATAAATGAAAAGAGAAGACATCAATAAGGTAATGATTATTGGTTCGGGTCCTATTGTTATTGGACAGGCTTGTGAGTTCGACTATTCAGGAACTCAGGCTTGTAAAGCTTTGCGTGAACAGGGTTATAAAATTGTACTGGTAAACTCAAACCCAGCTACAATTATGACTGATCCAGTTATGGCTGATGCAACTTACATTGAACCACTCAACGTAGAACGCTTGAGTCAGATTATCGAAAAAGAACGCCCTGATGCTCTTCTTCCAAACCTTGGTGGACAGACAGGTTTGAACATGGCTA
>JAHAZJ010000047.1 GCA_018385315.1 Treponema sp.
TTTTTAAGCAAGTACAGAATAAAATGCATTGGGCGGCTCACAAACACACCGCTGCGGAAATAATTTATGAGCGAGCTGATAGCGACAAACAGAATATGGGTCTTACTTCTTGGAGCGGAAAGCAAATTAAAAAGACTGATGTTGAGATTGCAAAAAACTATCTTTCAGAAAAGGAACTTGACGCTTTAAACAAAATTGTAACAGCTTATCTCGATATTGCCGAAGTTCGCGCCCTCGACCATGAGCCGATGTATATGAAAGACTGGCTTGAAACAATAGACGACTATCTAAAAATGACTCGCCGCGAAATCCTTTCTACCGCAGGACGGATTTCACATGAACAGGCATTGGATAAAGCCCATGAGGAATACAAAAAATTCAAGGCAAAAGAGCACGATCAACTTTCTCTTGTGGAAAAACATTTCTTAGAGAGCATCGGCGAATTGGATAAGATTGGAGGCGGGAAATAATGGCACAGATTTTTAATCAGGCATTTGAGCAAAAATTGATTTATGTTTATCGCATCAATGATACAGCCCATGAAGGAATTCTTAAAATTGGCGAAGCCTCTTGTAATGCAGGAATGGCTTATTTTGCTTTTGAGCCAAACTGTAAGGAATTAAATGCTGCTGCAAAAGATAGAATCCGCCACCAGACACAAACAGCCGGAGTTACTTTTGAACTTCTATATACCGAAGCTACTGCTTATATGAAAGGAAAGAATCTTATAGTTTTTCAAGATCATGATATTCATGACATTCTTGTGCGCTCTGGTATAAAAAGAAAAATATTTGATACAGAACATAAAGCAAATGAATGGTTTTACACAGATCTTGAAACTGTAAAGAAAGCAATTGCAGCTGCGAAAGAAGGAAGAACATCTCTCAATGCAAGTGAAATAACTACAGATAGAAATCCTGTAATTTTCAGACCAGAACAGACGGAAGCTATCGAAAAGACAATAAAGCAATTCAAAAAATCTGGTGGAAGTCATCAGATGCTCTGGAATGCTAAAATGAGATTTGGAAAAACTCTTTCAACTTTGGAAGTTGTTAAGCGCATGAATTATAATCGCACTCTCATTCTGACACACCGCCCTGTAGTTGATTCTGGTTGGTTTGAAGATTATGGGAAAATCTTTTATGACCGTGATGATTTTTACTACTTTTCAAAAAAGAATGGTGGTGATCCGACTGAAGAAGAGAAATTTAATGAAATGATTCATAAGGCTGACGATAACGGAATGAAGGATTTTCACTTCATTTACTTTGCTTCAATACAAGATATGCGAGGTTCTGAACTTGTTGGCGGTAAGTTTGCAAAGAATGAAGAAATCTTCAATATTAATTGGGATTTAATCATCATTGATGAAGCTCACGAAGGAACTCAAACAGAACTTGGTAAAGCTGTACTTTCAAAATGTCGCAAAGAAAACACAAGAGTTCTTCATCTCTCTGGCACTCCATTCAACCTTATGGATGATTTCAAAGAAGATGAAATTTACACATGGGATTATGTGATGGAACAGCGGGCAAAAGCCGAATGGGATAAAATCCATCAGGGAGACCCGAACCCATATTCTGTACTGCCTAAACTAAGTATTTATACATATAACTTGGGAAAACTCTATCCTGAATATGCAGATGCTGATATTGCTTTTAATTTCCGTGAGTTTTTTCGAGTTGATAAAGAAGGAGACTTTATACACGAAACAAACGTAAGACAGTTTCTTGATTTATTAACGAAAGAAGATGCTGATTCAAATTATCCATATTCAACAGAAGAATACAGACAGAATTTTCGTCATTCACTTTGGATGATTCCAGGGGTAAAAGAAGCAAAAGCTTTAAGTAAACTTTTACAAGAGCATCCTGTTTTTAGCCAATTTGCAATTGCAAATGTTGCAGGTGACGGAGACGAAGAAGAGGAAGAAAAAGAAGCTTTAAAGAAAGTTGAAAAAGCAATTGGTCCAAATCCAGAAGATTCATATTCAATCACTCTTTCTTGCGGACGACTCACTACCGGAGTAAGCGTGAAACCATGGACAGCTTGTTTTATGCTGTCTGGTAGCTTCAATACAGCCGCAAGCACTTATATGCAGACAATCTTTAGAGTACAAACTCCTGCCGTAATTGGAGGAAAGCAGAAAGAAGAATGTTTTGTATTCGACTTTGCTCCAGACCGTACTCTGAAAGTAATTGCTGAAACTGCCAAAATCAGCAGCAAAGCCGGTAAAACAACAAACAATGACCGTGAGATATTGGGCGAGTTTTTAAACTTCTGTCCAATCATAGGTTTTGAAGGCAGTCAGATGAAGGCCTATAATACCGAAAAAATGCTTGGTCAACTTAAAAAGGCTTATATTGAGCGGGTTGTAAAAAATGGTTTTGAAGACAGTTATCTTTATAATGATGAGCTTCTTCACATGGATAAACTTGCTCTGGAAGAGTTTTCTAAACTTAAAGAAATAATTGGTTCAACAAAATCTCAAGGAAGTACAGGTGATATAAACATCAACGCTCAAGGTTTAACTGATGAACAATATGAATTATTACAGATGCCTGAAATTAGAGAAAAACCTATTAAAGAACTTACTCCAAAGCAGCAGGAAGCATTAGCCTGCGAAAAGGAAATCAAGAAAAATCGCGATACTGCTATTTCTATCTTACGAGGAATTTCTATCAGAATGCCGCTTTTGATGTATGGAGCTGACTTGCAGAAAAATCTTGATGGAACTGAAGAAGCCATTACTCTTGATAATTTTTGCGATTTAGTTGACGACCTTTCATGGGAAGAGTTCATGCCAAAAGGTGTAACTAAAGAAATCTTTGGGCAGTTCAAAAAATATTATGATTCAGATGTGTTCCGTGAATCTGGTGTAAAAATTCGTGAAATGGCACGTGCTGCGGATAAACTTAGTATTGAAGAAAGAATTGAGCGTATAAGTTCAATTTTTGCTATATTCCGAAACCCAGATAAAGAAACCGTTCTTACTCCTTGGCGTGTTGTAAATATGCACCTTGCGCAAAGTCTTGGAGGCTGGTGTTTCTATGATAAAGATTATAATGAGCAAATCCTTGAACCAGAATTAATAAAACAAAATGAAATTACTGATGAAGTTTTTAAAAAGAATACCCATATTTTGGAAATAACCTCTAAAAGCGGTTTGTATGCCTTGTATTGTGCTTATAGTGTCTATCGCACTCGGGCAAAACTTGAGCTAGGCCCTAAGCCTACACGGGAAATGGAAATTGATTTGTGGAAGAAAGTTCTTGCAGAAAACATTTTCTTAATTTGTAAAACGCCTATGGCAAAAAAGATTGCGCAAAGAACTTTAGCCGGATTCACAGGAACAAAAGTAAATGCTCATTATTTTGAAGACTTAGTAAATCAGCTGAAAAACAAACCAGAAAACTTTATGAGCAAAGTGAGCAAAACAAATTACTGGAAAAAGGATGGAAATGAAGATATGAAATTTGATGCAATAGTAGGTAATCCACCATATCAGGAAGAGAGTGTTCAACAATCTTCTACAAACGGACAAGCTCCAAGAACAAATGTTTTTCACTATTTCCAAATAGCTGCAGATGCTTTATCAGCAGGATATACTTCTTTGATTTATCCGGCTGGACGATGGATTCATCGAAGTGGAAAAGGATTAGCTCAATTTGGATTAAATCAAATAAATGATATTAGTTTGCAAAGAATTGATTTCTATCCTAGATCTCAGGATTTGTTTAAAGAAGTTGGATTAGATGATGGAATTTCAATAGTTTTTAAGAATAAGCACAAGAAACAAAGTGGGTTCGATTATATATATCATGAAAATGGATTACAAAAAGAAGTCCATTTAGATAATCCTAAAGAAGATTTGATACCTCTTAATCCTCAAGATGGAATTATTGTAAATAAAGTTTCTGAATTTGTTTGTAAATATAATTTAAAATATTTGGCTGATAGAATTTTATCAAGAAGTTTATTTTCTATTGAAAGTACTTTTGTTGAGGATAATCCATCGAAAGTAAGACCTTATTCAACAGGACAAGAATTTGATACAGAAAAAGAAATAAAACTTTTAGTAAATGATAAGGCAGGTTCTGCAGGAAGAACTCGTTGGTTTATCGTGGATAAGGACCTGCTGAAAAATAATGTTGAATATATTAGTGAATATCAAGTTGTTGTTTCAAGCGCACATCCAGGAGGACAGGCAGGACGAAGCAATCAAATAGAGATTATTGATAATCATTCGGCGTTTGGTCGCTCTCGTGTCGCATTAGGTTCTTTCAAGACTCAAAATGAAGCTCAAAATTTCTACAATTATGCAAACACAGATTTAATACGTTTTATGTTCTTAATGACTGATGAAGCCCTAACTTCACTTGGTAAAAAAGTACCTGATATAATGGACTATTCAAACAAAAACAAACTTATCGATTTTTCAAAAGATTTGAATAAGCAGTTATATGAATTAGTTGGATTGTCACCAGAAGAAATCTCCTTTATTGAGAGCAAAGTAAGGGAGATGTAAAGGGAATGTCTGATTATATAAATGATGATATTATCGATTTTAATAATGATGCCTCGGCTTCATCCTTTGGATGGAATTTTCAAGTAAATGCAGGAATTTTTCTATTTTTGCATTACATAAGAGAGGCAGAAGATTTTAAAATTGAATCAAAGCTCCAAGATATTGAAATAACACTAAAAAATAAAAATAAAATTCTTGCTCAAGCTAAATCCAGTCAAGATCCGTCTGCTGATAAAGGAAAAAAAACAAAATTCAAAGATGCATTAATTTCAATAGCGAAGTCTTCAAAGCATAAGCCAACTGCACATTTTATTTATATTTCAAATGAATCAGATACATTTATTTCAGGTGATAAAGCATTTGATAATCGTATACGTTCATATAATGAATGTATTCAATCTATAAAAACTGAAATAGATGAAACTTTTGAAGCAACTATTAATTCTCTAGATGCTAAAATAGAAAAAGCTCAAAAAAAAGCAAATGATAAAAAGGCAAAAGAACTTACAGAGATAAAAAAACTAATAAAAGAACTTAATAAAGATAATTTATTTTTTTCGTGCATTACACAATTTTGGGGAGAAGAAGAAAATAGATATTCTTCTATTAAAGATAAAATTAATGAAGTTTTATTGGATGTGCTGAATTATGATTCAATAACGGTGAAGAAAATATCCAATAAACTGTTTGAGCATTGGTCTTTTATGTGTGAAGTAAATAGCACTCAAAAAGATAAAAGCAAAGAAATGCGTAAAGAAACATTTTTATGGCCTATTTCAGTTTTCTTATTAAAAGATATTCATCGTGATATTACTGACTGTTTAGATTCTACTTGTGATAGTTCTTTGGCAGAAGAAGTAGATGCAATTTTTGAAGATGGAAAAATGTTGTATCATGAACGTTTCGAGTTCTCAAATAAAATTCTTCAAGACTATTATGATTTTAAGAAAAATCCTGTTTCGAAAATGAAAGAACCTGAAAAAGAATTCATAATGAAAAATTGGAAAAAATATGTAGAAGAATTTGCGCAGGAGAATTTTGACGAAGAGAAACTTGAATATGTTACAAAGGCATTTATATATCGAATTCTAATGAATTCTAGAAACTTACGTAATATATGTTCAAAAGTGGGGATAGATAAATGATTATAAGAGAATTAGAAATAGAAGAAGGTCTTATTTATCAAAGTGATGATTCATTTTCTGAAAAAAGAAATCTAATTCACTCTGAACGAAATAGTTGTGGAAAATCTACTTTTTTAAGACTATTGTTTTTTTCCCTTGGGTATCAAATTCCTAATATGAAAGGTATGAATTTTTCTGGAATTTCAACATCTATAGTTTTTGAAGAAAAAGAAAAAGTTTTTATTGTGAGAAGGCATGGGGCAATTCTGGATATTGAATTAGAAGATGGAACATTGATAACTTACACCTTACCAAGTCAACATATTGCCTTTTTATCATATATCTTTGAATATGAAAAAGTAAAAGTTTTGAAAAATCTTTTAGGTGTCATTTATATTGACCAAGAAAAAGGTTGGACTCTTTTGAATAGAGGGACCGTAATAGGTCAAATAAAATTCGGAATTGAAGAATTGTTAGCCGGACTCAATAATAAGGATATTTCCGATAGCCTTGAAAAAATAAAGCAGTTAAGTATTAATAAATCAAGATACGAATCTGTTCAAAATATGCAACAACTACAAGAACAAGTTTATAAAAGAAATAATGAGATTTTTATCTCAAATGAAGAACAGAAATATTTGAACGAAATATCTTTTGAAAAACTTAAATTAGTCAATTTGGAAAAATCATTGCAAGAAATTAACTCTTTAATAAAATCCGAAAAAAATTTTTTTGACTATATTGATTCTATGCGCTTATACGTTAAAAAAGGGGATGAAAGGATTCCTGTAAACAGAGAAACTCTTGATAATTCTTTTTCTATACAAGAAAGCCTAAAGGCTAGAAAAAGTATTTTAGTTGGAGATATTGAACAACAGCGGAAAAATGTACGCACACTTGAAAGAAAATTAGCTGAATATAAAATGAAAAACAATTTTCAGTTATTTGAAGCAGATGATGTTGAAAAAGAAATAGAGATAAAAATTGCACAAACGAATTTTAATATCGATCAAGAAATTTTGGAAAATCTTGTAAAAAGGACTAATGATGAATTAAAGGCTGAAAAAAATATTTTAAAAAAACAAGTAAAGACTAATAATAATT
>JAHAZJ010000204.1 GCA_018385315.1 Treponema sp.
TTCATCATCCATTTTCATTGTCATGGATCCCTTTGCATCATCAAAATTCAACAAAATGTAATCACCATACTCAAAATCAAGATAAGATTCTTCATCTTCCCACAAAAAACCAATATTCTTTGCAGGAACATATAAATATTTACAAGCCATATATTCAACATAATCATTGTCAGAAGCAATTAAAAGACATGTATTATTTTCAAGGAAAATAATCTCTGCAGTTGCTCCATCAATAACACCTTTGTAATATCTATTTTCCACAATATTGCCCTGGGCAAAAGCAGCAATAGATAATCCAAATAATACCAAACCTATGGTAATTTTTTTAATTAATGATTTCATTTTTAACTCCTATTTTGTCATTAATAATGTTTTCGAATTTAATTTTACTTTTCCTTCACCTTTTTTTAATATAGACAAAGAAACACTTTCCGTTTCTGGTAATAAATGAGCAACAGAATTAAATTTTGCCATTTTTTCAGAAGGTAAAATCTGGTTCAAATCTGATGCTTCACTATTATAACTGAACCATGCAGTCATTTTTTCTTCTTTAATAAAATCACAGAAACAATTCAAATCAGAAACTTCAGTTTTTAAAAGGTCTAAATCATCAACAATAATTGTTTCTAACTTAATTCCATTGTCTTTAAGTGCCTTTAAAGTATTCACAACCTTAGGCAAGGTAAAAGTATCTTGATTAAAATTAAGAATTGTTCTATTTCTAAAAAGCTCATCACTCAATTCATCTACATCAACTCTATGACTTTTACAAATCTCGGCAAGAACACTGGAATACCAGGTAATAACATTTTCCGATTTTTGATTAAAAGAAACATGAACAATTGCTTTATCTTTTAATAAAGTATCAATTCCAAATTGCACAAGAATAGATGTTTTTCCTAAACCTTTTTTTGCAGTTAGAAGACCGATTTCTCCTTCTTCTAAAGCTGCACCAGTTGGTTCAAAGAAACGTACAGGACTTGATGCTAATAATTCTTTTTTATCCAATGTTTTCTCCATCTAAAATAAATATGTTTTAGTTTAATCCTGGAATAATTAAATTGCAAGCATAAAAAAAGAGGCTGCTCACAAAAGAACAACCCCTTTTTATAAGATTAATTATTTCTAATTAATTATTTTTTTGCAGCTTCTCTTTCTGCTTTATATTTAGCAATAAGTTCATCTGCTACTGCATTTGGTACTTTACCATATTTTTCGAATTCCATTGTGAATTCACCTTTACCCTGAGTTGAAGAACGGAGGATTGTAGAGAATCCGAACATTTCAGAAAGTGGAACTTCAGCGTTTACTGTAGATGTACCGTTTTCATCTGTTGAATCAACGATTACACCACGGCGCTGGTTAATAAGACCAAACAAGTTACCCTGGAATTCTGTAGGAGCAGCAAGCTGTACCTTCATAATTGGTTCAAGGATAGCAGGTTTAGCTTTCATATAACCTTCACGGAAAGCACCAATAGCTGCTGTCTGGAATGCGTTATCGTTAGAATCTACAGGGTGTGACTGACCATCATTGATTGTGATTTTAACACCTACAATCTGAGCACCAATCAAAGAACCTTCTTTCATAGCTCTCTGGAAACCTTTATCACAAGATGGAATAAATTCATTAGGAATAGCACCACCTTTAATTGAATCAACAAATTCGTAATCTTTTTCTGTAATTGGTTCCATGAAACCAGCTACACGACCATACTGACCAGAACCACCAGACTGTTTCTTGTGTGTATAGTTGAAGTCACCTTTAGCAGTAATTGATTCACGGTAAGCAACCTGTGGCGCACCTGTAATAACTTCACAGTTGTATTCACGTTTCATACGTTCTACATATACGTCAAGGTGTAATTCACCCATACCTTTAATGATTGTTTCATTTGATTCAGGATCAACGTGTACGCGGAATGTTGGGTCTTCTTTTGTAAAGCGGTTAAGAGCCTTAGACATCTGCATTTCAGAAGATTTATCTTTTGGCTGGATAGAGTAAGAAATAACTGGTTCTGGAACGTACATAGAAGCCATTGAGTAGTTTACTCCACCATTAACGAATGTATCACCAGATGCACAATCAACACCAAAGAGTGCAACAATATCACCAGCACAACCTTCGTTAATATCTTCCATCTGAGCAGAGTTCATACGAACAAGACGTCCAACCTTAAAGCGTTTCTTTGTACGTGTATTTACAAGTTCTTCACCCTTCTTAATTTTACCCTGGTAAACACGAGTATATGTTAACTGACCATACTGACCATCATCAAGTTTGAAACCAAGGGCAACACAAGGTTTGTTATCAACTGATTCAAGTTCTACTTCAGCTTCGTTGTTATCCAAGTCAAGAGCAACGTTCTTTACTTCATTTGGAGCTGGGAGGTAATCTCTTACAGCGTCCAACAATGGCTGAATACCTTTATTTACGTGAGCTGAACCAAGGTAAACACCTACAAACTGTTCAGAAATTGTACCCTTACGGATTGCAGCTTTGATTTCGTCTTCTGTTGGTTCTGCACCTTCAAGAACTTTTTCCATTAAAGCATCATCAAAGTTACAAGCTTCTTCAATCATTTCCTGACGATATTTTTTTGCATCTTCAACAAGATTAGCAGGAATTTCTTCGATACGAAGATCTTCACCATTTGGTCCGTCGAAGTAGATTGCTTTCATAGCAACTAAGTCTACAACACCTTCAAGTTTGTCTTCCAAACCAATTGGAAGTTCCATCATGTGTGCGTTAAGACCTAATTTTTCACGGAGCTGTCCACATACACGAATAGGATTAGCACCCTGACGGTCACATTTATTTACGAATGCAACGCGAGGTACATGGTAACGTTTAAGCTGACGGTCTACAGTAATTGACTGTGACTGAACACCAGCAACGGCACAAAGAATCATGATAGCACCGTCAAGAACGCGAAGTGAGCGTTCAACTTCTACAGTGAAGTCTACGTGTCCCGGTGTATCGATAAGGTTGATAGTGTAGTCTTTCCACTGAACCTGTGTAGCAGCAGACTGGATTGTGATACCACGTTCACGTTCCAATTCCATGTTGTCCATAACAGCACCAACACCATCTTTACCACGAACTTCGTGAATTGCGTGAATCTTGTTACAGTAGAACAAGATACGTTCTGAAGTTGTTGTTTTACCTGAGTCAATGTGGGCACTGATACCGATATTTCTTACTTTTGAAATATCCCAAGCCATATTAATACCTCTTTATAAAAAAATATTTTCCTAAAATAATAGTAGTTTGTCCATTTTAATAAAAAATCAAATGAAATTCAATATATCAAACCCACTAGCAAAAAGATTTCTTAAATGTATATTTCTAAAATTTCATTAATTATGTATACTTTTATTTATGGATTTACAAATAAATTCTGCTGTTTCAAAAATCTCACTTATCCACACTCTTTCTGCAGATTTTCTTTCCCGCCGATTAAAAGAGAAAGGCTTTGATGAATTTGCGTCATCCCATGGAAATATTCTTTTTCAACTTTCAAAAAATGAAAAAATAAAAATGAAACAACTAGCAGAAAAAATTAACAGAGATAAATCTACAACAACTGTGTTAGTTAGAAAATTAGAATCACTAGGTCTAGTAAAAGAAGAACCAGACTTAAATGATAAACGAAACAAAATAATCAGCTTGACAGAAAAAGGTGCAGAATACAATCAAATTACAAGTCAGATTTCCAAAGAATTGATTGAAACCTTTTATAAAGATTTTACAGA
>JAHAZJ010000205.1 GCA_018385315.1 Treponema sp.
AGGCAAAGAGTCTGTCAATTTCAGGAAAACAAATGCTTTGTGATAAACGCGAAGAATGCCTTGAAAAAGTCTGTAGAAATATATAATGCGGAGACCCTGCTAATAATGTGATATTAATAAAGAAGAAAAAATTGAAAGTCTAATTAAGATTATAGACCTTTATATAAGCATATTTATCATCACCAGTTTGAGGAATTTTAAAAAGATTAAGAATAATACGCATTCTCATTAATTCATTATGAACAAGTCTTTTATACTCAAAAACTCTTGTTTCATTTGTAGAATTAAAACTTTTAAGAAGATTATGTCTTTCCATAAATTCATAAAATTCTTCTTTGTATTCTTCAGAAATAAGTTCATTTTTTATTCTTTCAACTGCAATATCATAATCATTTTCAAAAATTCCAGTTTCTGTTTTCCAATCATCCCGTTCTGTATAATCAAGCACTATATTTTTAGTAAGATTTACTACCAGAGAATATAACTCTGTACGAACAAGACTAGCATTAAATTCATATAAATGCTCTTCTATATAATCAAGAGGTTTAAGTTCACCACCAAATTGTTGATTATTTAAAACTTTACTATATGCCTCTGCTGAAACCGGCTTTGAATAAAAGAATCCCTGAATATTATCACAACCAATGCGTTTTAAAAACTGAACCTGATTTTCAGTCTCAACACCTTCAGCAGTAATTTTAATACCAAGTTCTTTTGCAAGGGCAATAGTATGTTCAATAAGACGATTTCCACTATAATTACCAATGTAATCAACAAGACTTTTATCCAACTTCAAAGTATCAAAATGCATTAAGTTTAATGATGCTAAAGATGAATATCCTGAACCAAAATCATCCATAATTAATGAGAAACCGTTTTTATGAAAGCTATCTGCTAAAACACTAACATCTTCGTTTGTAATTGCAGCTGTTTCTGTAATTTCAATGGGAACATATTTTGGATCAATTTTTATAATTTCTGTAATTTTTTTATACTGTTCAGCAACATTTTTGTAGTAAAGACTTACTCTAGAAAGGTTAACTGAAACTGGAACAATATTTTTTCCTTCATCAAGCCATTTTTTTTGAAGCATACAAACATTGCGGAAAATATATTCATCCAAATTCCTAATCATATTGTTGCGTTCGAATAATGGAATAAATTCGCTTGGGGGAATTACTGTTCCATCTGGCTTAACCCAGCGAACAAGAGCTTCTGCACCTTCAAGATATCGTGTTTTTGGAGTATATTTGGGCTGAAACCAGATTTTAAACTCTTTTTTAGCAAGAGATTCTTCGAAGGAATCCATCATTTCTTTTTCTTTTACAAGACGCTTAGTATCTTCAATACTAAAGAAATCATAATTCTGTTTCTGGCTGTATTTTGCATTATGCTTTGCAGTTACAGCCTCGCTATATGCTAATTCAATTTTTTTTGCAGGTTTCCAGTATGAAACTCCAAAATATGGCTGTAACTGAGGTACATCAAGATCAACAGAAATAACCATTAAAGTAAGAGTAATACTTTTCATGCGGGCAATAATATCATCTTTATTTTCTGTAGGAATAAAAATAATATAGTGATCCGCATTAATATGTGCCGCAAATTCACCTTTGGAAGAATCTATGGCAATTCTAATAGCTTCCCAAATAGCTTTAATAACATCATCACCCCGAGTAATGCCACAAATAGAATTGATTACTTTAAAAGAATGAATATCAAGACAGATAATTGAACCAGGTTTTCCTTCTTCAATTACTTTTTCTTTAAACTTAAAATAATTTATTCCATTTGTAATAGGATCTTCGTAAGCTATTTTTTCAAGTTCAGATGTAAGATACTCATCATCAAATTCTTTTACCTGTGTATAATCTTTTATAATGGAAAGAGCACAAATTTCGTTAAATTCATTTTGTGTAAGCAAAAATCGTTGATTAAAATAGATTTTTTTTCCAGTTACATCCTCACCCCAATAATTTAGGGTATATTCCCTTTTTCCTTCACTATAAACGGATAATAACTTTTCTCTTAAAACTGAAATGTTGGTAAGGGTTTTTTGAGATAAATCTGGAATCATTATCTCTGCCCATTTATTAATAAAATCTGTAAAGCGACAAGGAGTATTGATGCCAACATAATCTGGAACAGAAATAAAATTCTTTTTATCATCTCTAAAAAAGAAATCTGTTTCGATTAAATCACGAGTAATGTTAACATCATAAAAACATACAGCATCTGATACAATTGCGTTTCGAAATTGAGACTCATAATATAATGCACGTTGCAGTTGTTTTATTCTTTGAGTTTCTGCAGACTGATCTTGTTCATTACTCATATATGATAAATATTTTAGCATATTTTAAAAAAAAAACACACCAAATAAATGCGAATTTTATTACAATTATTCTCTATTTAAATTTAAGAAATTAAAATGTTTTTGTTTATATTGTAAAATTCGGTAAACACTTTCATCAATTCTTTTTTCTTTGATTTTTTTTGATTTTACGGCTTTTACAACAGAATCAAAAGATTTCTGAAAATCATTTGGCATTAAAATCATATCCACACCAGCTTGAATAGCAAGAATAGCGGCAGTATCTTCAGAATAATATTTGGCAATTGCATCCATATTCATGGCGTCGGTTATTATAATTCCCTTATACCCCATTTCATTACGTAGTAAATCAGTAATAAAATAAGTTGATAAAGTTGCAGGAGTATTATCTTTAGTAACATTAGGATATGCAACATGAGCAGTCATAATAAATTGTGCATCATTTTCTATTCCGGCAATAAAAGGAACTAATTCACAATTTCTTAATTCCTCCAGTGTTTTAAGACACTCAGTGTACCCCTTATGAGAATCTGTTCTTGTATCCCCATGACCTGGAAAATGTTTTAAACAACCTTCAATATTTTCGTCTCTTAACCCCTGCAAAACCTTCATAGATAAAAAAGCTGCATGGGAAGGATTTGAACTAAAGGCTCTAGGCCCAATAATAGGATTTTCTGGATTAGAATTCACATCACAAACGGGAGCAAAATCAACATCAAGACCATAAAAATTTAAGTAAGAACCAATTGTCTGACCAACTCTTAAAGCTTGTAATTCATCTCCTCTATCTCCCAACTCTTTCATATTTCTAAACCGTGGTAAAACAAAGGCCTCATGATTTGCAAGACGTGATACGGAACCACCTTCTTCATCAATAAACAATAAAGAAGGAATCTGTGAAAGATTATGAAGTTCATCTGAAAAAATTTGAAGTTGATTTGGATCTGTAATATTTTTTCCAAAAAGAACAAAATTTCCTGCAGGATATTTTTCGTAAAATTTTTTTATATCTGATGTAATTTCTGTAACACCATTATTATTATGATTATTTACTTCTTCAGAAGTCAGTTTTTTATTAAGAGCATCTGGGCGAATTACATACAGCTGACCAACTTTTTCACGTAAACTCATTTTCGAAATATATAGAGAAACAGGATCCTTTACTGCTGAAAATGATAAACAAATATAAGCTGATAATAACAGTAGAAATGAAAATTTACGCATGTGAAAAAATATAGCATTGATAAAAAAAAGAATAAAGACTATCATTTATAGAAACAAATAAAAAATATAAGGGAGTTTTTTATGAAAAGAAATATTATTTTTTGCATCTCACTTTTACTTGCAACATCAATGTTTGCAGCCGGGGATGACAACTGGTTCAAAGCCCAGACTAAAAAAGCACCACTTAAATCAATTACAGCAACTTCCGAATTAGTTGAAGCCCAATTTTCTGGAAAATATCTTTATCCACCTGTAAATATTGTTGATGGAAATTTTGACAACACTTGGTGTGAAGCAGAAAAAAATGGTCCTGGAATTGGAGAATCAATCACTATTGAATTAACAGAACCTGTAAGTTTTGATGAAATTCAGATTGTAAACGGATTTGTTTCTGGTAAAGATTATTATACAAAAAATAATCGCGTAAAGGAAATTCAGATTACCCAAGTTGCTAAAAAACACTTCCAGCAGAAAACATACACTTTGGAAGATAACAAACCAGACTGGCAGTCAATAAAGTTCGAACAAATGCAGACCGCTCAGACAATTACATTTAAAATTGTTTCTGTATATAAAGGTTCAAAATATGATGACACATGTATTGATGATGTTAGACTTTTGTACAAAGGAAAAGTTATTCCTTGGGAAAATGTAGCAGAAATTGCAAAATTACAGGAAGAAAATTCAAAAGCAATGCTGGAAACATCATCAGCAGATTTTGAAAATGAATTCCTTAGTTTATTCGATTATTATGGACTTGTTCAAGCTGATGATAAAAATAAGTATTTAGTTCTTATGGCTGATAATAAAAAAGATGTAATTATTATGAAAAGGTATTCTTATTCAGGAAATATTGCCGGTTATCAGAATGCAGTTTTAATAAACAGAAGAACAAATCTTTCAGATTACGAAGAAAATGATTATGGTTTTCTTTATGCAACATCTGAAAAAGTTGCAGCTTACAATAATACAACTCAGAAAAAAATTGTACCATATAAAACATGGTTAGAATGGTATTCATCAAATAGTTATGAATTAAAAAATCATAGAATAATTACAAAAACAACTGTATCATACGTAACAACAACTACATCAACAACTGTAAAACTTGATGGAAAAAACATTTACTTAAACGGTATTCATTACACAATAATGGACCCTTCTGAAGTATTAGTTCTTGAATTCGATTCAGGATTATAATGTATAAATTCCAGAAACAAAAAAAACGCAGTCAGTTTAGAATTAAGCTGGGCTGCGTTTTTTATACACTAAAAAGGTATTTTTACTGGATAAAATATTCAAAACATTTTGCAAAAATACCCAAAGAATATAAAATCAAAAAATCAGAAAACTTCTCAGCTCCTGTAAATCTTGAAAAAATCAAACAGGATTTTCCCTATACTGTCTTTACACATTCATCTCCTTTATATAGAAATCTTTCTAAAGAAGATATGGAATTGCAGGAAGGTAAAGTTCATAATTTAAATTTAGCTCATAAATATATTTGTGGCACTGTAATTAAACCTGGGGAACTATTTTCTTACTGGAAGCTGATAGGAAACCCTACAAAATTCCGGGGCTTCAAAAAAGGCATGGTTCTTTCTAACGGTAAACCTGGCAGTGGAATTGGAGGAGGATTGTGCGCCCTTTCTAATTTGCTGTACTGGATTACCTTACACAGTCCCTTGTCTGTAAAAGAAAGGTATCGTCACAGTTTTGATGTTTTTCCAGATTCAAACAGAACATTACCTTTTGGAAGCGGTGCTACCTGTGTTTATAATTATCGGGATTTAATGATTTTAAACGAAACACAAGATTCATATATTTTTATTGTGTACATTGAAAACAAACGCCTTTGTGGAGAATTAAGAAGTAATAACAAATGTGATTTTCACTACGAGGTTTATGAAAAAGAACATTATATTTCTATGGAAGCAGCAGGTATTTATGTTAGACACAATTCCCTGTATAGAAAAACATTTATTGTGGATGAACAAGGAAAGGACGCATTGCAGAGGGATGATTTAATCACTGAAAATCATGCCATAATGATGTATAATCCAATTCTAACTTATGAGAAAAAAGATTATGACAAAAAATGAAACAATAAATTCTACTGAAAATAGAAATTTTTTTAAATTTTCTATTATTTTTGTTATTCTTTATTCATTTATCATTTTCGGTGTAAGACTGATGATGTTATTAAAATCTGACTTTCCAACAGGATTAGATGGATTTTTTTATGCATTGCAGGCAAAATCACTTGTTGTAAATGGAGCTTTAGAAAACCCGGATCATGAAATTGGATATTTTCTTTGTGGTTTTTGGGCCAAAATTTTTAATAATGTTTTTCTTGGAGTAAAAATTCAGGCAGCATTAAGTTCTACTTTAATTTCTGTATTAATTTTTATACTACTTAAGATAATTTCTCAAGAAAAAAACATAATTCCAATCCTTGGCTTATTAATTTCTTCAGTTTCTGTAGGAATTACTCTTTTTAATATTAATTATATAAATAATCAGACAGGTTTAGTATTTTTCTTAAGTTACTGTACTGCCCTAATTTATTTATTACAAAATGCAGGAAGATTTTCAAAAATCAAAAAAAATCTTTTACTTTTACTCTGCACTATCTTGTTGGTTTTAAGTGGATTAAGCCATTTAGTTTCAGCAGCTTATGCTTTTATTTTTACAGCAATTATTTTAATCAGAAAACTAAAAATTCGTAATCAAATTATATTATTAACATTAGCATGTTTATGTTCTGTTTTATTATTCTTTAATCAATTACCAAGATTTCAATCAGTTTTTTCACTTACACCTGTTTTACCTTGTTTTTCTCCTGTTTTAATGAATCTTGCTGGAAAAGCAATGTGTATAGAAATGTCTGTTTACTTTGTACTTACATGGTGTTTAGGCCTTTTCTTTTTCATAAATAAACATAAAGATCAGAATTGCAAAAAAGACTTTGCTTTTTTACTTTTAATACCTGTAATGTTTTTCCCATTTTGGAAGCTGGATGAACTTGATATGGGATATAGAATGCTATTAAATGCTATTCCAGTTTCAATTCCATTTAATTTATATATTATTTCAAAAATATTTGATTTTTCAAAAATAAAAAAATCTAAATATGCAACTTTAGTTTTATTTATTACAATTTTTACAACAGGATTATTTTTTACACCAAAACTTTATAATCCTAAAAAAGATCCTCCCTGGAAATATTATAAATCTGTAGTAGAAAAAATTGATTTACCTGATGACAGTCTTCTGATTGCTCATCTTCCTATAAACCATGTTTACACTTACTATTGTAATTTGCGGGACGGTCTTAACTACGAAGCTGATTTTTATGTTCCCGAAGGAAAAACATGGCGACTTGCTTACGGAACAAATGCCAGCTATTTACAGCAATTTTTCGGTGAATTTGAAGAGGAAGAATTAAATCAATTAATAATGCAGTTGAATGGTGAATATGTTTTAATTCGTGAAGATTTATGGCAGCGCTATTTGAAATATGAGGAAGATGATATTGTGGATTCATTAATGAATTTTTATAATCCTCATACTTTAAGACCTGAATTTATCAGAAAGCATGAGAATTAAAACTAGCCCTTTAATCCACCTCTAGAAACACCATTTACAATATATTTTCGTGCAAACACAAAAAGAATAATCATTGGAATTACAACAATTGAAGAAGCTGCCATTAATAATTCTTGCAGGCTTCCCGCTTCTGTTGTAAATACTTGTAAAGCATAAGGAAGTGTTCTAGAACGACTGTCTGTTGTTACATACATTGGCCATATAAATGAGTTCCAGGATGCTAAAGCATTTAAAAGAATGATTGTAAACAGAGAAGGTTTTGCCATTGGAACCATAATTCTCCATAAATATTTCCAGTTAGAAGCACCATCAATTCGAGCAGAATAATAAAGACTGTCGGGAATTGTTTCAAAGAAATTACGCAGAATATATGTGTAAAAAATGCTGGCAATAAATGGAAATATTAAACCTGGAATTGTATTAATTAATTTCAGTTTTACTGCGGTTGTATAGTTTGTAATAATCAGCATTTCAAAAGGAATCATCATCAGACTGATAAGAATTGCAAAAATAATATTTTTACCCTTAAACTTTAGACGTGAAAAAGCAAAGGCTGCCAAAATTGTAGTGAAAGTACAAAGAGTAACAGATATAACCATTACAATAACTGAATTAATAAAGAATTTTCCAAAAGGTGCCATAGAAAAAGCTTTAACATAATTTTCAAATGAGAAATTTGCAGGCAAAAAGTTAGGAGGATTTTGAATTACTTCTGCATGAGTTTTAAATGAACATAAAATCATCCAGATAAAGGGAAAAATCATTACAAATGAGCCCAGTATCAGTAAAGCATAAGTTATTACTTTTCCAATGTATTTTTTCATTTATTGAATCCCCTTTTTTGCTATGCGCTTTTTAATTATGAGCTGAATTAATGTAAATACCAATACACATAAAAACAGAATAACAGCAGCGGCAGAAGCATATCCATATTTTCGCTTTTCAATCATTGCATATCTTATGTAATAAACAACAGTATACAAATTATAATATGGACCAGGCTTTCCATTAAACAAAGGAAAAAGTTCGCTAAAAACTTTAAAACAAGAAATTGTATTTACAATACAAACAAGAAAGATTGTTGGGGAAAGCAGTGGAACAGTAATTCTGAAAAAAATCTTTGCTTTACCAGCTCCATCTACTTTTGCCGCAGTATAATACAATTCATTAATATTCTGTAAGCCAGATAAAAGCAGTATTGTAGTAAAAGGAAGAATATTCCAGATACCAAATATAACTAAAGCTGTTAATGACCATTTGGAATCAGTTACCCATCCAATATTTTCTATTCCAATCTTATTTAATAAAACATTTAACAATCCATACTGCTGGTTATAAATCAGGCGCCAAACAAGTCCAACAGCAGTAACTGAAGTAACCATAGGCATGAAAAATGCAGTCTGAAAAAAAGCATTGCCTTTTATTTTCTGATTAAGAAGATTTGCAAAAAAAATCGCAATTGCAGTACTGATGGGAACTACAAAAAGCACATACAAAAATGTATTTTTCATTGCACCAACAAATTTATCGTCGGTTAAAACGTATTTATAATTATCAAAATTAATACCTGAATAAGTTCCTTTTAAGAAACTATAGTTCTGTTTAAAAGACAATAAAATTACATTAATTACAGGATAAATTGTAAAAAGAATGATAAAAAAAAGAAATGGTGATAAAAATAACCAGGGTTCAATTTTTGAAAATACTTCCCTTCTTTTTAATGAAAATTTCACACTAACCTCTTACCGCTTTCAGCTTCAAATAAGAACACACCTTTATTCTTAATTCCAACTTTTATGCAATCACCTTTTTTATATTCATCATCTGTATTCAAAATTGCATGAACAGTTTGTCCAAAGATTTTTAGAGTAAAAAACTGTTCTTTACCCATTTCAGAAATAGAAACAACTTCCGCAGAATATTCCCCACCTAACACAAAGCTTTCCGGACGCACCGCAAGAATCAAATCAGATTTTATATTATCGAAATTAAGATTGGATTTATCAGAAAATAATTTCTCTACATTTTTAAAATTTAATTCCTCATTCCTAATTCCTACTTCCTCATTCTCCGTAATTTTTAATTTATTAATAGGAGGATTACCTAAAAATTCTGAAACAAAAAGACAGTTTGGTTCCTTATATAAAGTCTGACACAAATCATTTTGAATCAATTTACCGTCTTTCATCAAAATAATGCTATCGGAAATAGACATTGCTTCTTCCTGATCATGAGTTACAAAAACAGTGGTAACTCCTGTTTCCTGCTGAATTCTTCTGATTTCTTCCCGCATTTCAAGACGAAGCCTTGCATCAAGATTAGAAAGAGGTTCATCCATCAACAAAAGCTGGGGTTTTTTAACAAGAGCTCTGGCAATTGCAACACGCTGCTGCTGTCCGCCGGAAAGCTCCCCAGGAAATCTTTTTAAAAGATTGTCTACATGAACTAGTTTAGAAATTTCTTCAACTCTTTTTATACGTTCCTCTTTTTTTACCTTCTGAACTTCCAGTGGAAAAGCAATATTCTCTAAAACAGTCATATGAGGATAAAGTGCATAGTTCTGAAATACCATACCAATATTTCTCTGATCTGGAGGAAGTTTTGTTACATCTTTATCATCAAAAAAAATCTTGCCTGCGGTAACATCAGCAATGCCACAAAGCATATTCAAAATTGTTGATTTTCCACAACCAGAAGGACCAAGTAAACAAATCAAATGTCCATCCTTTAGTTCTGCAGAAAAATCATCTACAGCAATAGTATGTCCATATTTTTTTACAATATTTTCTAATCTTACTTTCATTGTCTTTTAATTATATTAAATAATAAGGGGATGTCCAATAAAACTTAAAGACACCCCCTCTTTTTTGAAATTATTGTTTATTCAGTGTAAAAATTATCTGCCGTTCAAAGCATCATTACAAGCTTTTTCCAAAGCCTTAACAGCGTCTGCAGCAGAAATTTTTCCATCAACTACATAGTTAAGATTTTCTTCCAATGCTTTTCTAACAGTTGCACTACCAGTTACATTTGGGAATGAACCTGAAACATTAAGATTTGCCTGTACATATGGAAGTGCTGATGTTGAAGGAAGATTGTTCAAATATTCAACATATTCTGGAACATTAGCTGAAGTTCCATAAGGACAAAGAGCTGAGTTTGCCATAGCCCATTTTACAGCATTTTCTGGTGAAAGCATAAATTTTACAAATTCATATGCTCCACGGTTAACATTTTCATCACGATGCAAGAAAATAGGACCACGATTCCAGGCAGTATAGAAATCACCGGCAATCCATGGAGCCATACCAAGTTCACCTTTTCCTTCTACCATCTTAATATACTGATCATTTACACAAGAACCAGAGAATGAAGCAATATCTCCATTTGCAAGATCTTCTGAAGCGTAACGTCCAACTGTATTAAAAATAAAGTACCCTTTTTTACACATATCTGCATACCACTGATAGATTTCTACCATTTTGTCTGTACAGAATGTTACTTTCTTATTTTTAACATCAATATAACCAAGACCATTGTGCATAATCATTTCCTGAAGATTATCTACAAGACCATCAGAATGGAAACCTGGAATACCTTTCTTTTCATAAATTGTTTTTGCAACAGCTTCCAATTCATCCCATGTTTTTGGAGGATTAAGACCTAATTCATCAAAAATAGTCTTGTTATAGAAGAAAACAGGACCAGTTGTACATCCAGGAAGATAATAGATTCCACCATCTTCAAAACCAAGAACATCAGTTTTCATTGCTTCTGGTAAAGAATCGATGATATCCTGCATAAGTGAATCACCTTTCTTTTTATCTTCGTTAATATACTTTGTAATATCAATTGCAAGGTCTTCATTTGCATAATCAACTGCAGTTGTACCATAGTTAAAAATAATGCTTGGTCCAACACCGTTTGCTACAGCATTGTAAACAGTATCAGCAAATCCTGAATAATCCTGGTTCAAAACCTGAACAACATATTTTGACTGAGAAGCATTAAAACGGTCAGCCATATCTGTAAGAGCCGCAGCTTGCTGTCCATTATAAGTATGCCAGATTTCTACAGTAACAGGTCCTGTAACCTTATCTTTTTTTGAACAGCCAGTAAAAGCTATTCCCAACATTAAAACTGAGCAAATAATTGCACCAATCTTTTTCATATAAATATTCTCCTTAGGAATATCAAATTTTTTTTAATATATCATTTAGTTTTATATAAAACAATATATATTCTATAAAAAAAACTGCCTTGTAAAAAAAGGCAGCTTAATATTTTAATTATTTTGCATCTTTAGCACGGATTTCATTACGTTTAATTTTTCCAGAAATTGTTTTAGGAAGCTCAGTAACAAAATCAACAACACGAGGATATTTGTAAGGAGCAGTTGTTTTCTTTACAAAATTCTGAATATCTTTTACAAGCTCATCAGATGGTTCATAACCTTTTGCAAGAACAATTGTAGCTTTTACAACCTGACCACGAACAGGATCTGGAGAACCTGTAACTGCACATTCAACAACAGCTGGATGCTGCATCAAAACAGATTCAACTTCAAATGTACCAATACGATATCCTGAACATTTGATTACATCATCATTACGACCTGTAAACCAGAAATAACCATCTTCATCCCGCCAGGCGTTATCACCAGTATGATAGTAACCGTCGTGCATAACTGATTTTGTTTTTTCCGGGTCACCAAAATATGTCATGAACAAACCAGGGAAAGTTTTTCCATCTTTAAGTTCAACAACAATTTCACCAATTTCACCATCCTGAACAGGATTTCCTTCATCATCCAGCAAAGTAACATTATAGTATGGTGCAGATTTACCAAGACTACCTGGTTTAATTTTTTCATTACCATAGTTGAACAATGAAAGTGTTGTTTCTGTCTGACCGAAACCTTCGTGGATTTCTTTTCCAGTAATTTCCTTCCATTTATTAAATACTTCTTCAGAAAGAGCTTCACCGGCAGTTGACCAGTGTTCACATGAACTAAAGTCATATTTTGACAAATCTTCCTGAATCAAGAAGCGGTAAATTGTTGGAGGAGCACAGAAGGATGTAATGTGATGCTTCTGAATTTGATCCATTAAATCAATTGGCTTGAATTTTGCATGATAGTCATAAATGAATACTGCACATTCTGCAATCCACTGACCATAAAGTTTTCCCCAAACAGCTTTACCCCAACCTGTATCAGCAACTGTAAGATGAAGACCACCTTTTTTTACCTGCTGCCAGTAAGA
>JAHAZJ010000207.1 GCA_018385315.1 Treponema sp.
CATTTATAATAAACTCAATTATCTATTTTTGTAACTCAATATATTCTAAGAAATTATTAAGAAAAGTATAAGAAAATAGATTTGAATTTTAAAGACAGATTGTTATATTAAAGCAATCCATCTTTAAAATTCAGTTGTAATTATCTGCCCTGAGGATATGCGTCGCAACCTACGGTTGCTTACCGAGTTTGCTTCGCAAACTCGCTTCAGTATCTATTTATGAGGATATGCCATATCTTCAGGTTTAAATACTTCATCAAACTTTTCAGCTGTAAGGAATCCAAGTCCTACACAAGCTTCTTTCAAACTGATATTTTCATCAAAAGCTTTGTGAGCTGTTTTAGCCGCATTTTCGTATCCAATATATGGATTTAATGCTGTAACAAGCATCAAAGAATTGTACAAATTGTGGTGCATTTTTTCTTTGTTTGCAGTAATACCAACAGCACAGTTTTTGTTGAAAGATAGAATTGCTTCTGCTAAAAGACGAGCAGACTGAACAAAGTTGTATGCAATTACTGGCATAAATACGTTCAATTCAAAGTTACCCTGAGAAGCAGCAAATGAAATTGCAGCATCGTTACCCATAACCTGAACTGCAACCATTGTTACAGCTTCACACTGAGTAGGATTTACTTTTCCTGGCATAATTGAAGAACCTGGTTCATTTTCTGGAATGTGGATTTCGCCAAGACCATCACGAGGGCCAGATGCTAACCAGCGAACATCGTTGGCAATTTTCATCATATCAGCAGCCAATGCTTTGATTGCACCATGAGCAAATACTAATTCATCTTTTGATGTAAGTGCATGATATTTGTTTGGAGCAGTAATAAAGTCTTTTCCTGTAAGTTTAGAAACAGCTTCAGCAACTTTTGTGTCAAAACCTTTAGGTGCATTAAGACCTGTACCAACTGCAGTACCACCAAGTGCAAGCTGTTTTAAATATGGAAGTGAAGATTTAAGCATTTCAACATCTCTTTCCAAAGATGTACGCCAACCAGAAATTTCCTGATCAAAACTGATAGGTACAGCATCCTGAAGATGTGTACGTCCAGATTTAACAATGCCTTCATTTTCTTTTTCAAGTCTCTTGAAAGTTGCAATGAGAGTTTCAACAGCTGGTAAAAGTTTATCTTCAATAGCATAAACTGACATAATATGAAGTGCTGTTGGGAATGTATCGTTAGATGACTGGGACATGTTAATATCATCGTTTGGATGACAAAGCTTTTTACCTGCAATTTCGTTAGCGCGGTTTGCAATAACTTCGTTTGCATTCATGTTTGACTGTGTACCAGAACCTGTCTGCCATACAACTAAAGGGAAATGATCATTCAATGTTCCAGAAATTACTTCATCACATGCCTGAGAAATAACCTTGAGTTTTTCATCAGTCATTTTTTCAGGTTTAAGAGCATTGTTTGCAATTGCAGCAGCCTTCTTTAAATAACCAAAAGCTTTTGTAATCTCGCGAGGCATTGTTTCAATTCCAACACCAATTTCAAAGTTTTCGTGACTGCGTTCAGTCTGAGCTCCCCAATATTTATCAGCAGGAACTCTTACTTCACCCATTGAGTCATGTTCAATTTTGTATTCCACGGGTTTAATCTCCTATTATCAAGTAAATTATACATAAAAAAAGAGGTGGTTTCAACAAAGAAATCACCCCTTTGAATTATCATTTATTTATGATTTAGAATTTAATCTGTTTAATAACTTCCTGCAAACATTCAGCTGAGTGTTTAAGAGAAGCAACTTCAGAATCTGTTAATGGAGTAGCAATATGTCCTTTAATTCCATTGCAGCCAACAATTGTTGGAATAGAAAGACAAACATCTTTAATTCCATATTCGCCGTTAAGCATAGAAGAAATAGTAAGAACAGAATCTGTAGAATAGTTCAAAGCTTCAACTAAAGTAGCTGTTGTTACACCAATACCATAGTTTGTACATTTTTTAGCAGCAATGATAATACCACCAGATTTGCGGATATAATCTTCAACATCATTTTTATCGAAAGAAGGAAGAATATCTTTTCCTGTATATGAAGAAGCAAAATTGTCTACTGGAATAGAGCCAATATTTGCCAAAGACCATGGAACAAAAGAAGAATCACCGTGTTCTCCAAATACATATCCGTGAACATTTTCCTGACATATTTTATATGTTTCGGCAATACGAGCACGGAAACGAGCTGTGTCAAGCATAGTACCTGTTCCGAAAATACGGCTTGCAGGAATTCCAGATGTTTTAATGAACTGATATGTAAGAATATCAACAGGATTTGCTACGATTACATAAAGTGCATTTGGACAAGCCTGAGTAATTGTTGGAATTACAGATTTTGCAATATCAACGTTTGTCTGTGTAAGGTCAAGACGAGACTGACCTGGTTTACGACCTACACCTGAAGTAAAGATAACGATATCTGAACCTTTTGCATCTTCGTAATCACCATCACGAACATTTACAGGACCGATGAATGGTGTACCCTGACGGATATCCATTGCTTCACCCATAGCTTTATCTTTAACAATGTCGATAATAACGATTTCTGATGCCAACTGTTTTAATGTCAAAGCATAAGCAATAGTTGATCCTACTTGTCCTGCTCCGATAATAGTAATTTTTCTTGACATATTCTATTTGCTCCTATGTTTTATTGTATTTTTTAAAACAAAAAATAAACTCATATTAAATATAAAATCTTTTAGTCTTTTTGTGAAGTATAAAAATGATAGAAAAAAGGGAATAAATAATATATATTAGCATTTGTAAGGAAAAGAAATGTTAAATATAAATAATAATGCAGCAAATGTAAAAAGAGATTTATTGGTTCACATTGCAAGATTGCTAATGGATGGAAAACTTGATACTAGTGAAATTTCCCGTATTCCAAAAGAACTTGCCCCAAGAAATAAACAGCCAATTACATGTTGTATTTTTCATGATAGAGAATTATTAAAAATGAGAATACTGGCTCGAATGGGTATTTCCGTTGAACAATATGAAGAATCTAAATTGCTGGAAGATTATGCAAAAGAAGCTTTAGCAAGAGAAAAACCAACCTGGCCTATGCTTACAGTTTTACATGATGCATGTAACGCCTGTGTTAAACAGGATTATATTGTTACAAATGCATGCCAGGGGTGCTTTGCTCGTCCTTGCATGATGAACTGTCCTAAAAAAGCAATTCATATTAAGCATCATGCTCATATTGATGCAGATAAATGTATTCACTGTGGTATTTGTGCTCAAAACTGTCCTTATCATGCAATTATTAAAATTCCTGTACCTTGCGAAGAAGCCTGTCCGGTTGGTGCTATTACTAAAGGTGAAGATGGTCGTGAACAGATTGATTATCACAAATGTATATTCTGTGGTAATTGTATGAGAAACTGTCCTTTTGGTGCCATGATGGATAAAAGTCAGTTAGTTGATGTAATTAAGCATATTATGAAAAAAGAAAGAAAAGTTGTTGCTATGTATGCTCCATCAATTGTTTCTCAGTTTTCTGCTAGTTGTGAACAGTTTGAAGAAGCTTTACGACAATGTGGCTTTGATAAAATTATGGAAGTTGCAACTGGAGCTGATGTTTGTGCAAAACATGAAGCTGCAGAATTTGAAGAGAGAATGGCTCGTGGTGATAAACTTATGACTACATCTTGCTGTTCTGCTTATGTTCGTGCTGTAAAAAAACATGTTCCAGATTTAATTCCTTGCATCAGTAATACAAAAAGTCCTATGCATTACATTGCGGAAATTGCAAAACAAAAATATCCTGATTGTATTTCAGTATTTATTGGTCCTTGTCTTGCAAAAAGAAGGGAAGGATTTACAGATGATTTTGTAGACTATGTAATTTCTGTTGAAGAATTAAATGCATTTTTTATTGCAAAGGAAATTGATCCTGCAAAAGTACAAGGTGAACCAAAGAAAAAAAAATCTTCAAAATTGGGTCGCGGATTTGCTGCATCTGGTGGTGTTGCAAAAGCGGTAGAAGCCAATATGAAGAATCCTTCTGTTTTGAAGCTTGATGTTATTAATGGGCTTGATAAAAACGGTATGAAGAAGCTGAAAATGTATGGTGAAATCAATGCTGGCAGAATGGAAATGAATGAAAC
>JAHAZJ010000050.1 GCA_018385315.1 Treponema sp.
TTTTTTCTCTTAAAATTTGTTCAGTGTACACTGAACAAAGGGATTGAAAAGTCCCTTTGTTGCGAAACTTCGCTTACGCTCGTTTCGCAACACAAATAAGTCGGCGGACATAAAACGCGGAGGATTATTATGAAAAAACTTCTTAAAATTTCTGCACTTATTGCAGCAATGGCTTTATCTTGTGCATTCTTTGGATGCTCAAATGGAAATTCATCTGTTGACAACAATTCAAACTCTGGTGGCTCAACAACAATTTCATTCGATGACTGTACAGAAACTGCAAATGAAGTAAATCTTTCTGACGGAAACTGGACTTTAAAAATAACAGTTATTAGTGACGGATATTCTTCAGAAGGACACATCAAAGCAACTGCAAGTAATGGAAGTTATACATATACATCTGGTTCAGAAACAAGGACTGCTGATCTTTCAAAAGAGATGACACCAGAAGAGCTTACTGAGTTTAATGCCCTTTCTACTGATAAGAAAAAACAAGCAATTATAAAAAGGATGGAATGCCCCGAAGATGCAACAATTACTTTTAATGGAAATATCGTGACTATAAAAGCATCATATTCTACTAAAGAAGCTCTTCAACAGCTTCAGTCTGAATTTGATTTGTCAACACTTCTATCAGAACTTCCACCCGAGGCTATAATCAAAACAAATTCAGATAAAACAAAGTATACAATAACATTATCTATTGATGAAGGTAAAGGTACAGCGGTATTTTATATTAGTAAAGACTAAAAGCCTTTGTTGATATGTAAAAATCCAGTCAAGTCAAGCTTGACTGGATTTTTTTTTGATATTCTGAGCGACCATCTCCGTAGCTAGTATTACATCCCCGCTTTTCTGGGGTGCCGGGTTTACAAATGAAAGAAAATCAAAATATCCGGGGAGCAGTATGTTTGTTATTTTTTTTATTTTCCAACGCAAAAGTTAGCAAATATGCTGCCTAAAACATCCTCTGGGGTAACATCGCCGGTTACTTCTCCTAAGAAATCTAAGGCATCTTCTAAGTCTTGAACTACGGCATCTAATGTGTAGTTGTCATCAGCAGAAATAAGAGCGTGTTTTACACATTCCAGCGCCTGGGCAACTGCATTTTTTTGCCGCTCTGAACCGATTCCGGCCTGCTCTCTTTCTGTGGTAAGTCCTGCTGTTAAAAGTTTTGTTACTTCATCAAACAAATCTTTCATGCCCTTTCCATTTTTAGAAGAGATGTACACGGAAGTTACATTTAAGCCCGCGTTGCGCATGGCGTCTGAATGCGCAGATGGGGGTGTGTGAGCAACGGAGTGCGAACCAGGGGGAAGGCTTTCCCCCTCATTAATATCTGCTTTTGTAAATACAACAATAAGTGGTTCACTGGCATTTTTTATAAAGGAAATATCTTCTTCGTTCATGCCGGCGGTTGAATCTATAAGATAAAGCACTACATCGGCATCGGTAGCAAGGTTACGGGTTAGCTGAACTCCACGAGCTTCTATTACATCGTCGGTTTCGCGAAGGCCTGCTGTATCAAAAAGACGAACCGGGATTCCATTTATACTTACCCAAGATTCAAGCCAGTCCCGGGTAGTTCCTTCTATATCGCTGACAATTGCCCGTTCTTCTTTTAAAATTGCATTAAAAAGTGATGATTTTCCTGCATTTGTACGTCCCGCAAGTACAACCCGGGCTCCATCCTGATATAATTTTTCGCTTTTCCAGGAATCTGCCAGAGACTGCAGCCTTGTGATTGCATTTTCTATGTCGCTGCGATTAAAAGTGTCTGCAATTGTTTCTTCATCTTCTGGGTATTCTATTTCCACTTCAATTGCAGCCAGTGTATCTATGATTAATTTTTTGATTTGGTCTATTTCTGTAAAAAGTGAGCCTGAAAGTCGGCCTACTGCATGGGAACGGGAAACATCTGTATGACTGTCTATGATTTCTTTTACGGCTTCGGCTTTTGTTAAATCAGTTTTTCCATTTATATAAGCACGGAATGTGTATTCACCTCTGTTTGCCTGGCGAAATCCTGATTTAAGCATAAGATTCTGAACTGCTGTTACAACACTTGGACCACCATGGCAAAATATTTCTACCATATCTTCCCCTGTAAAACTCTTTGGGGCACGATAAACGGCACACATTACTTCATCAATTTTGCGCCAAGATTCCTCATTCCTACTTCCTAATTCCTCATTCTCTTTTTCAACTATCCAGCCATAAACGACTGTATTACCCATTGCTTCTAAAAGGGCCTTTGGACGAGAAAAACATTTGCTAACTAACTGGATTGAATTTTTACCAGAAACCCGAATAATTCCCAATGCAGCAGGAGCTAATGCTGTTGCAATGGAAGTTATTGGTTCTTCTGGTGTGTATTGATTTAGAGTCATGCTCTAAATTTATTGATTTGTGTATACATTGGCAAGGGGTGTAAGCAAAAATGGTGTATAAAGTGTACCATCATCTTTTTTAAATTCCTGTTGTCTTACGGAATCCAAAATTGCTACATCAGTTGACTGTATTCCTGATGTTGGTGAACGTTTCTTTGTTCCAAATGCAGGGCGCTGATATTTTGCCTCTGGTGCGGTTCCTGTAAAGGCTGCATCCTCTGTAACATCTTTTGGAGTTGTTGAATAATCTCCTGAGTTATTCCAGCACATGTATCCACGGTTTACGGAATCTCTAACTCCAAAGAATTGTTTTTCTATGTATGACGAATTGTAGTATGTTCTGTCATAACTTACATTCAAATAAAAGCTTTGTACCCAAGGACGAATAATTGCTCTATTTCTACACAAAACGGTATTTCTGAATGTTCCGTAATAGTAAATTCTGTATGTTCGATCTGCAACAGGATCATAATTTAAGAAGCTCTGTTCAAAATGGCTTGGATAGAACATTGGACCAATTACATCTACATACTCTGCAAGCATTTCTGCATCTTGTCCTGTTCTTGTTCCACTTCTGTACCATCCGTTAGCACCATAAATATCGATTCCAATTGGGGCATCAATATTTTCTCTTGCGTATGAAAGGAATGAAATTAATGCTGATTCTTTATCCATGCCTTCATCACGCCAGCGGTATTTTGCATTTGCAAGGTTTGTTCCATCTGTTGGGAAGCGGATATAATCAAATTGAATTTCGTCAAAACCACGTTCTATTAATTCCTTTGCAATTGCAACGTTATATTCCCAAACTTCCTGACAATATGGGTCTACCCAATATTCATCATAATAGTTTGTTACATATTTTTCTGTTCCATCATCTGCAGTAATCTTTTCTTTTCCTCGAATTCCACGCCAAATTTTTCCTGTTTTGGAATCTACAACTGCATATTTTCCATTTTCATATTGTGAAAGTGATTTATCTTTAAAAGTTACTACACGGGCAATTAAATATGTATTATCTTCTTTGAACTCTTTTACAAAATGATCCAAATCGATTTTATACTGAGTTACTGAACCTTTTTCTTTTACCAATGGATCTATTGTGTCGTAGCGAAGTAAACCCGCATCGTCTTTCATATCAATTACGATACTGTTCATGTTACGATCTTTAAGCAGTTTTTTATACTTATCTATTCCCGACTGAAGTCTACACTGATAAGCTGAGGCATAAATACTTTTTTGTCCATTTGCAACATCTGCATAAGGTGTATTAATTGTTCCAGGATAAAGTTCCCAAAGTTCACTTACACAAACACCTTTAGAAAATCCACTTTTTGATTTTGGAATCCAGGCGGTATTTACCATTCCAGGAACTGCATTAAAACCCTTTTCCCAATCACGTAATTTTGCAGGTGCACCATTAGATGATTTTGTTTTTACATTTAATGATCCAAAACCTTCCAGCTGTGTATACAAAATTGTATCATCAACAAATGTCATGGCATCTATTGCATTAACAGGTTCTTCCCCTTTGTAAAGAAGCTCTCCTCGTTTTGAAGTCCAATTGAATTTATAAATGCGAGGAATATATCCTTGAGAAATATATATTTCTGTTACTTTTGTTCCATCTTCTGCTGTTCGTACAACTGGTAAAATATCTGAAATTTCATCTGGATATGAAAGGGATTGCATAATTTCAAAACCTGCAGTTACATCAATCCAGGCTGGTTTTTGTCTATTTGGAAATATGTATGAAAGTCCAAAAATTGGATGAGACATAAAAACAACAGTTTCATCGTCTATGGTCGCAATTGCTACAGCTTTCATACCTGCTGTTGATTTACTCATTGAACTAATATTTGTCCAGTTTTTTCCACCATCTTTAGAAAGATAAACGGCATCTTTTGTTGCAGTTACCATTTCCAGATTATTTGCCGGATTAACACAAAAATCTTTTAATTCCTGAATCTGTTTATAAAGGGTGGTCTTTTTTCCATCATATTTTTTTAGAGTTAAAAAAGATAAACCTTTGTCACGTTCTTCAAAATTTACTAAATCTTCTGAATAGAACAAACCTTTTGAAGTGCGGATATACCATCCTTCTTTTGTTTTTTCATTTTCTGTAAAAACAACACGTTCTATCTGATCAACACGTCCATTTTCCCAAATAGGGACGGCTTTATTTTTCTGATTAATCTTATACAATCCATTGTCTGAACCAACAAGGAAAACATTTGCATCTGTGATTTTTTCAGATGAACTACTTTTTTCCGGCAGCTGATATAAAGGTTTAATTTCTTGAGAAAAAGCAACAGCCGATAACAACACCATTGAAATAAATAAAAGAAGATATTTTTTCATGATATTATTATCGGCTGTTAAAACTAATAATTTAGTTATTTAATTTGTTTTAATATATTTCTTTACAATATCCTAGAAGATATTTGTTCGTAAACCAAATCCTAACTGGAATACCATACTATTGATATTTTCACCCGAAACGTCTGATGGAATAAACCATAATGCTGGTTCCAGATAGAATGAGAAGGCACTGAACGAAGTTGCTTTCTGTCTTACAATTTTAGGGAATTCAACCTGTCCTACAATTGCAGAAAGCCACTGTGGTTTTCCAGAACCAGTCTGATTAAAGCGAGAGAATTCAGCACCAACGGCGAAGTTTGCATATAACCAGTCATAATCATGTCCCCAGAAATAACTGAATGGAATTGCAGAAATGTTAGCCAAAAGTTTCATACCCATAATGTTATTTCCACCATAACGCATTGATGTAGAAGGCTGACCAAAGAAACCGTATACTGTATCACGCTGAGACTGGGTAAACTGTCCCCAACATGCCTGTAATTTTACGTTGTCATCAAAGAAGGTTAATCCTAATCCAACTTCAAATAATGTTGAACCCCAAATACGGACATCTGCATACAAACCTTGGATGAATGCAGGAACTTCATAAGCAGATTTATCACCTTTTCTGAATGTAACCACAACATCCTTTAGCTGTACATCATCACTAGAAAGTCCTGATACATCAAGTACCTGATTATATCTTCCGCCTTTTCCAGGGGCAATCAAACGGATTTTTGGTGCAGAGTTATCTATCTGTACAATTGTTCTTTCAATTGCTTTTGTTCCATCTTTCATTGTGGCACGAATAAGCATGAAGTGATATCCTTCTGTCAAATCCTGGTTTTCTACACGATACTGCCATTTTGAATTATTAGAAAGCAATTCAAAGGTCTTTCCGTTATTAAAACTGATTTCAATTTTATCAATTGTTCGTCTTGCCTGAAGTAATTCTTTTTCTTCTTTTGGTGTTTCTTTAGATTTTAATTTTGCCTCTTCTTCTTCAGTAGGAATATATCCTGCTTTTCCTTTTAAGTAAGGACGTTCTGTTGCAAAATCACCATAAGTAAAGTTATCCAAAGTAATCCATGAACCAGTTTTGCTATAAGTAATTGTCTGTTCCCGTGATGTTACTTTTTTGCCATTTGACAGAGTTGCTTCCACTTTATATGTATGAACACCATCGGTCATATCAATTCTTTCTCTTGAAACAGCAGCACCATTTTCATCAACTTTATCTGTTTTTTCTGTTGTTGGTGGTGTAATTTCAAACTTAAAGAATCCAGAACTTGTAGATTCTGTTTCTTTTACCAGTTTGTTATCAACAAAGAGTTTTAATGTTTCAACTTTAATATCTGCAAGAGTTTCTGTCTGTCCATAAATGTTAAAGTAACCGTTTTTATGCTCACCATTTAATGGATACAAAATATCTACAGAAGCTGTAGCCTTTGTTTTATCAAGATGAATATTACGGCTGGCATTTGTTTTGTTTCCGGCCTTGTCTTCACCTGTTAATTCAACGTTATAGAAACCGTTTGGTAAACTAGAAATGTCTATTGCTTCACCAATAATACGTTCAATCTTAAGATTTCTTACTATTGGCTCAGAACTTCTTTCCATGTTACGAATTGTTACATACATCTTTGTAATTTCTACGTTATCGTATGCATTACCAGAGAAGAATAATGTTCCTGTTGAAGTTGAATCGTCCAATGGATATTCAAGAGAAATATTTGGTGCATCGTTATCAATATTAATTAAACTTGAATACAAGCCCTGAATTCCATAATTATCTGTAACTCTTAAAAACACAACCTGTGTTCCACCAGGAATTGCTCTAGTATCAACTTTATATGACCAGTGTTCTTTTCCAACTGCATCATTATATGAGTTACCGTTATCCAAGGAAATTTCAACTTTTGCAATTCCGTTTTTATCGCTGGCAACACCAGAAATTTCAATTACATCACTAACAGAGGTATCAATTGTTGGCAATTCAATAGAGCCTTTTGGTTCCTCCAGAGAAACACGGAATCTGCGTTTTGCTTCTTCACCGCGAACGCCATTCTGATCTACAGCATATACTGTCACAACATGTTCATTATCTGTCATTTCAGCTAATGGAACGTAGATTTCGAAGTTTGAACTTAATTCATAAACAGCTTCTGGATCTGTTGTGCCATAAATTTCATTTTTTGCAACCTGACGATATTCGCCATTATCAATTTTGTAATAAATTTTTGAATCACCATCATCATCAAATACAACACCAGAAATAATGAAGTCTCTTGTTACTACTTCTTTTTCTTCTGGAATATGAATTTCTGTTACTGGCAAATCTGATTTATTATCAACCTTAAAGTCCCAGCCACTTTTTGTTGTAGCGTTACCTGCGGCATCAACAAAGTTGAATGACATTCGCTGTTCAATTGGCTGGTCTTTTGTACCAACGTGTGTCTGAATAAGAGGATTAAGTTCAAGTTCATTTTTTCTGCCACCAGTTGTATATTCAGCTCTTACAAGTTCACCTGCTTCTTCAATATCAAAAACAATTAAGTTATCACCATTTACAATGTCACCTGTAAGTGGCTGAACTACTGTAACAGCTGGTGCAACTGTATCTTTGAAACATGCAAAATTAGAATATGAAACATGATCAGCATTATCTGTTGCACGAATATCAAGAGTAATTAATCCATCTTCAAAATTACTTACATCAATATCACGAGAGAATGTAACACCACGTCCTGGTGTAATACTAAACTTACGCCATGTAACACCGCTATCAAGGGAATATTCTACAGAGCGTACACCAAGAGCATCCTGAGCTGTACCACTTACACTTAATACTTTTCTTACCCACTGTGTTGTTTTTGGACTTTGCACAACAAGATTTGGAGCTTCTGAGTCTGCAAGAATATTAATAGAACGTGATTCAAATACACGTCCATAAGGGTCTGTAGCTCTTACACGGACATTGCTATAATTTCCATCTTTTTCGGCACTCAACACAATTACATTTCCAACTGTTTCAACTTTTAAACCGGAAATGCCACCTGCAATTGAAGCAGTAAATGTAGTTGGAATATTTACATAATAATAGAACTTAGAGCCATTTGTAATGATATAATTTCCATCCTGTGAATCGTAAGTTGTATTATAATCTGCAAAGTTATAAATTTTTTCTGAATCATCTAATTCTTCTGCTTTTGGACGAATTATCGAAACTGTTCCATTAAGAACTACATCTTTACATCCTGCTGCTTTTACAACAACCTTAAAGTGTGTAAGTCTTGCTGGAAGATTATTTAATGGGAATGTTGCATAATATCTGCCATTTTCAGCTTTAGACACTTTTGCAGCACCACTCTGTCTTACATCTCCACCAGGAACCGATGCCCCGTAAATTTCATATGAAACACCGTTTACTGTAGACATTGTATCAATTGCTACAGTTACATAGTGTTCAGGATTTTTTGAAAGTCCTCTATTAAGAACTACATTCATTCCACTCTTATAGGATTCTTCATCAACTTTAGCAATTGCGGCAGATAATTCGTAAGCTTTATTAACTGCTGGTGATTTGTAAACTGCAGAAACGCCATTTGCTTCAACGGTCATCTGTAAAATATTGGAACCATAGTTCATATCTGCCCGTGGGAATGATTCAAATGCCTTTTCTAATTCCCCCTGATATACAGCAACCCCGTAAACATCAAAGCTGTCAAACCAGGTAACAATTGGCTTTGCAGGACCTTTTGCTTCTGGAAGATTATTGATTAATACTGCAGTCGCTTTTTTATTACCTGCACCGCTAGCTGCAAGAATTTCAACTACATAAGTACCAAATCCTAATTCATCCGTATTAACATCAATTGTAAAAGAACCACCAGAAACCTTTACTTCCTGATATTCCTCCATAACATTCTTTACTGATGTAACAGTTGCGTTTTTAGGATTCAAAGTTGCATAAGCTTTCAGCAATCTATATGAAACTGTACCCAAATCTGTTTCACAAGTTACTCGCCCTGTAATTTTTACAGGACCCGCAGCACCATCAACAGCTTTACTATTTATTCTTGAGCCATTTGCTCTAACATCAGAGAACACTGGAGTAGCTTTATCATTTACAAAAATCATTGGCTTTGAAACAAGAGTTTTTCCATTTCTGTCTGTTTTAACCTGAATTTTTACAGGAGAAGAAGTTCCCACTGCACTACCAGGTTGAAGCACAATCTGATTTCCAACCAATTTTGCTCTTACAAATTTTGTGGCAGGAACAACTTCAACAGATGTTGCATTACCACCAACTACATATCCACTTGCAGGGAATTCCGAATTATTTGTTACAACAAGATTTCCCTCTGCATCTTCAACAAAGGAACTGTCATCAAAAACAAGCTTCAATTCATCACTAACAATTTTTCCTGTATCTGTAACGTGGAAGAATGCTCTATATTCAGAAACTCTATCGAGAGAGTCTGTAGCCTTAATTTCTACACTCATTACTCCCCTTGGAGAATCTGGATTTAATGGAATTGAAACTTTATAACTTGCTGCATTTTTCAATTCAACAGTATTTGCACTCATTCCATCTTTACCCCAAAGTAATTCTGAATGTACCTGCTTAAGACCTAACGGAGCATTTACGGTTACCTCAAATACAGAGCCTGTTTCTGGATGCACTTCCATTCCATTTTCATATTTTCTTCCACCAATTTTTGCATCGGTAAAAGTTGGTGCAACGCCTTTAGATTCAAACTGAACTGTAACAGGATTTCCTTGCACTCCATTAACATCATATGGAGTTACTGTAATTTTATGAGAGCCAACAGACAAATCTGATGCTTTACAGAAACTATAATAATAAGCCCCATTTGTTTCCTGTTCTACTGCAGGCTGTCCATCTAACTGAACTTTAACCTTACTTACACTGTCATCATCCTTTATAAAACCACGAACATAAACAAGCTTATCATCACCGGAGAAAACTGTTCCTGGGGCAGGATTCATGATTGTAGCAACAGGTTTATCTGCTTCAGGACTAAGAGAAATAGTTTCTGTATGCTCAACAACGTTGCCAGCCTTATCAACTGCACGAATTGTAAGTTTTTCAGATTTAGCTGAAGAACCAACTGTATCAAGATTAATAGACCAATATGGGTTACCAGGAACTAAATCAAATTTTCCACTTTTGTTTCCAAATGTCCATGATAAATCTGTAATTCCCATGTCATCTTTTGCATAACCTGCAACCGTAAACTTTCCATTTACTGCCTGTCCTTTTGCTGGATAGACAATTTTTACTTCTGGCTTTGTATTATCTATAAAGTAGAGGAATGAATAGTAACCTACAGAGCCTGAAACATCTATTGCTTTAAATAAAACTACAGCTGCACCATCTCTGAATTTCCTTGTATCAACAGTAAAATCAAATGAAACAGTAGAATTTTTTAATGCCTGTTTATTATTTTTATCTTTTGTATTTCCAATTGAAACAGGAGCATAGAATTGTCCATTATCTGTAGAATAATAAAGTTCTTTAATACCATTACCATCAGTAACAAGACCTTTAAAGTGAACATTACCTGAAACAAGCTGTCCCATTACAATATTATTTACATTTGTAACAGGCTGCTTACGGTCCAACTGCCACTGCATCACTACTGGGTTTTCTGGATTACTTTCAAGACCATTAATATCATACCCAATTACTTTAATTGTATGAGGACCTTCTTCCAAATCGTTTGTATCAAGATAGTATGACCAGAATTCTTTACCTTTTGCGGTAACTTTCTTTTCAATACTTTCTCCTGCAGAATTAACTTTTCCTTCATCAAGAATAAGTTCAACCTTAGAAACACCATCATCATCAACACATGTACCAATAATGTTAAGGTTTCCTACAACACGCATATTAAAATATGGGTTTGTAACACCACATACAGGGCGATCTGATTCTGGATCAACATAAATATTGAAAGGCCCTTCAACTGCTACATTTCCACCAAGGTCAGTTGCAGTAATCATGATGTTATACTTTTGCGCTTTTTTCTTTGTGCGACTTTCCAAATCAATATCTTCCTGCCAGCTCTGAAGATTATCAACATGGATTTCTTCTACATCTTTTTTACCGTGGGCAAATAGGATTTGTGAGCTAAGCACAAAAAAAACAGACAAGCAAACTAAAATTCTTGATTTCATAGTAAAATTCCTCACTTTTACCAGTTAAACATATTTATACCTATATATTATCGGACAAAATGTGAAATTTCACTACATTTATTTTTATTACATAGGATTAAGTGAAAATCCTAAACTAAAGTAGCAATCATTATTTTTAAAATCTGGAATAATATTCGATGTAAAAGTTATTTTTCCCACATTAAGAATAACTGGTGTCATAGCTAATTGGAAACTAAGAGCATAATGATTTTCCCACTCCAATTCTCCACACCCCACCCACTTTAAGTACCGTGGAAGATTTTTTATATGCATAGATTCAAAAGCATCTTCTGGTAAATAACTAAAACCACCGTAATAACATATAGCAATTTTAAACTCACCAAAATAAAAAACACTAAAAAATGGAAGTGATTTTTGAATTTCGTACCCAAATAAAACCACTTCAGCTTCTACATCCATAGCATTATATGAAAAAATCTCACTTAACTTTTGCCCGCCAAAATATATGTTTCCACTACTAATTAAAGAATCTTTATTTCCAGGAAAAATACCTGTTGTTATTACAAGAGGAAAGTTATATACAAAATTTCTGTTACATTCAATTGGAATTAAATGGGGAATAAATAGTTTTGCTTTAAATCCCAAATCATAAAAGCTAACTGGTTTAACAGAAATTTCATTATCAATAAGATTTAAATATTGATATGAAAAAATAGTGTCAAATGAGAATCCCGCTTTTTCATAGCGTCCAGGACCCGCTTTGTATATGCTACGAATTCCTGCAGAAACAGCACTTCCATTGTAGAAAAAATCAAAATTATTTTCTTCAACGGTTCCCCCATGGCCAAAATAATCAAATTGATTAGCTGCAATAACAAAATAGGAAATATTTCCCATTGATAGTGCAGATGTGGTATTTATAGAACCGTAGACCTGTTTTAATCCCATTCCATTAAATTCCCAGAAATTAGATAATTCGTAACTAAATAACGAAGTTTCAGTTCCATCCGAATAATCAAACTGAAAAGCAAAGGATTTTAATTTATTGCTATACCCAACCTGATACATAAAAAGATTTGAATCCCATGGGTTAGAAGTAATATATGTTATTCCCAAAGATATAGGTTCATCATTTGTAACAGAATCATAGGAACGGGAAATCATACTGGTAAAGGGGATAAAAAGACCTTTAAAACTTCCATCCGAAAATTTGTATTCTCTTCCACTTAGTGCCTGCTGATTCTCATATGTTTCAGATTTTTCATCACTGATTTTTGGAAGAGAAACATTTTTTGCTTCATATTCTAAATAATTATGATTTCCAATAAGCTTCAGCAATTTTGTTTGGTTATATAAATGTGAAACATAAACTGTTGTCAGTTCCTTTTCCCCTTCAAAAATTACAGGTGAATAAATACCTCCAGAAATGTCTTCTTCTAAAAGAGTGATTTTTTTATTTTCAAAAGATATGATTCCGCTTCTTGGTAAACATCCCTTTTTTGTATAAGAAAAACTAAACTGACTTTTATTTGAAATTACTGGCGAAAGATATCTGAAAACCATCCCTTCTTCAGGCGCCCCGAAATTCTGTTTCTGGTTTCCCAAAATATCCCACACTAAAATTGTAAAATCCTTATTATTTTTACATATAAATGCAAAATCACCAGAATTATTGGTAAAAGGTGCAAAACTAAAAGGCATTACTTCAAAATCAAAATATTTTGACCATAGTTTTGTCAGTTCTGTTATTTTTCCATTCTTCGGATTATTTTCGATTTTATACAAACTAATTCCGTAATTTTGCGACACAAATGTCTGACAGCCAAAATAATAAGAATCATCCTTTTTTATAATAAAACCATCTTCAATACCTGTAATACCTGTATCAAAAAAGCTGTTATTTTCAATATCATATATTCCCACAGATTTTCGAATATTTGCTTTTGAAGTCAAATAATATTCATAAATTAAATACTTACCCTCTGCAGAACATCTGATTGACTGCAAATTATTTTTTGTAAAAATTTTTTTTGGATTTGCACAATTTGATTTATTCTCCACATCACTCCATGGAATATAAAAAACTGAATGGGTAACACTATCTAAATAAAACAAACCATTTTCATTAGCAGAAATACTAGAAAACACTCTTCCGCTTTCGTTTGTAAACTTTGATTCAAAAATATCAGAAGCTTGTTTTGCCACAACTGGATCAGGTTTTATATTTTGGGGGATTTGGTATTCGCTAACAAAAGACTGCCACAAAGTTTTTAATGATATACCATAAATTTTTTTGTATGCTGATTTAACACTTATAGCACCTAAATTTACGCAGGTATACCAAAGCTTTGCATATTTTTCCATTCCATATTTTTCCTGAAGCCAGGCATTAAAAGCTCCATTAAAATAATAAAACTGCCCAAAAGGATAAATATCAGTTAATGTTTGAACGTCAAAGTAATTTGGGAATTTATTTTGAATTTTAGCCTGCTTCACATTCTGCATGGAAAATTCATCATTTAACCGTCCTTCACCATTTTTACTTTCCATAGAAACAGTTGCACCTTCTGCCATTCCACTTGTAACTAAAAAAGCTGATGGACTAGCAGCATCTCCAAAGATTTTGCCTATTGTTTTAAAAAATGGATTTTTCAGATTATAGGTTACGGAATGAGTTAATTCATGCTTAAAAGTTGAAAGAACAGTTTCACTAAAAACTGCAAGCTCTGAATTTATTGCAGTGTCATAAATTACAATATGATTATATGGGTAGCTTGTCCAATAAGCATTAAAATCTTCGTTGCCAGAAGTAATAACAACTGGCATTCTAAAATAAGGTTCAAAGCAGAATTCCTTATACAATTCTTCACATAAAGAATCTGCATTTTGAACCAAAATAGATGCGGTTTGTTCACATTCAGAAGGATAAATAATATCAAACCATTTAGTTTTTACTATCTGCAAAGAATTTGTTTCTGCAAAAACGCCATTATAACTAAAAAAGAAGGAATTAATTCCAAGTAATAAAACAAATGCAACAAACCACTTTTTCAAAATAAATCCTGTAATGTTAAGTTTTTATATTGTGGAAATTCTTTTTGTGGCATACTTAAAATAGACAGTTCCTAATGGAGCTGCAATTAAAAGGAAAATTGCACACATAATAAAAAATCCAATTGTATTTTTTGGTAAAAGGAAAACTCCAAGAACAACAAAAATTGCAGTTACTGTCATTGTTACAAAAACAGCAATTATTGAGTTTACATTCTGCTTAAAAGCAGCAATAGGATTTTCCCAATTCAATTTAGGATTTGCTGTATCAATAAACATTTCGGTAAAAATCAAAACTAATGATACTAATGATGAAAGAACCAAAATTCTTAAGAAACAAGGAGTTAATACAGCAATTTCATCTGCAATACCCATAACACCAAAAACAACACATGCAATTAAATCAATAATAATGTTTGAAACAATAATGTATACAAATGCATGTGCAAATTTTGAAAGAACAATAAGTTCATTTCTTACAGGAAGTGCTTTTAAATCATAAATTGATTTACCTTCCCGTGAAAAAGATGTTGATGCAATGCTAGTTCCATTACCCATAAAAATAATGAATCCGCTTAATGCTAATGAAATATAATATATTCCTTTAGTTTTGTATAAATCGGAATGTAAGAAATCTCTAATTGCAAAACCTAATTCTTTTAAGCCTTCTCCTGCACTTACAAGAGAAAAACCAATTGGAACAATCATAATCACTGGTAAAATAAGCACAAGAAGAGGTCCATTTGCAAAGAAAGCAGGTTCCCGCAATACAGTTTTAACATCTCTGTAAAAAAGTGATTTAAAAACCGAATTTACTTTGATTTCACTTTTCATCATTTTTTCAGCTTCTTTAGAATCAATTCTCTTTGTTTTTACATCCGAAAAACCGTTTAAAGTTCTGATATACAAAGGAGCAAGTAAAGGAACAATTCCAAAAATAACCACAGCACAAACAGCTGCCATAGCAAGAATGGAAAGCCAGTTTCCCGCAAGAGCATTTCCAAAAACCTGCATTGCTTTTGTTTCTGCAACTTTTCCAACTGAAGAATTAACAATTAATGCTCCAATATCAAGGGTCTCTGATTCAACACTGGCCCCTGTCATTGAACCAATCATTCCACCACCAGCTGCAAAAATAATTACAAAAAATGATGCAATTCCCTGCAAGAAATTCTTTTTACGCAACGAAGGAATTAAAGTTAAAACAAGAATCAAAGCGGCAAAAATAACAGCAATTGAAATTACACAAAGTGTAAGTGATGAAACAAGGAATCCAACATAGAATCCTGGTTTTGTGAATAATCCTTTTTTAATTCCATAAATTATGGAAGCAACAGCCAGTAAAACAACCCCAAATACAGAATCTGCAACAACAGCAATCCAGAATTTTGCACTGAATATTTGTTTTGCTGTTAATGGCAAAGACAAAAGCTGCTCTTCACCTGCTCCTGTACAATAATTTGTAGCAACAGACAAAAATCCAAAAAAGAATGTTATCATAAATGCTATGAACATTGCAGAAACTGGCATAATATATGTTTTGCCAGAAGCTTCAAGAGCGTTATAAAGATTTACCATTGTATTAATGTAAATAAAACCAAAAACACCAATACAGTATAAAAATAAAATCAAAATCAAAAGGTTTTTTGCTATACCTTTTGGACCTTTTTTAAAGTTGGCAATAAATTCACCAAAACTAGCCATATTTGAATAAAGAATCTTAAATAATGAAAAAGTCATATTATTCTCCTGCTTTTACAAGATTAATAAAGATATCTTCCAAAGATTCTCCATTCTGTCCATGCTGAGTTTTAAGTTCATCCATTGTTCCAACAAAAACAAGTTTACCTTTTTTAATAATTCCAATTCTGTCACAAAGTTTTTCAGCAACTTCCATTACATGTGTAGAAAAGAAAACTGTCTTTCCAGCTTTTGCTCTTTCCCGCATCATCTCTTTTACAATAAATGCTGCTTCAGGATCCAAACCAACCATTGGTTCGTCCAAAATCCAGTTCTGAGGATCTGTAATTAAGCTGGCAATTAAAAACAATTTTTGTTTCATACCATGGCTAAAAGAAGAAATTTTATTCTTAAGAACTTCTTTTAAACCAAATTTTTCACAAAGTTCAGAAATCTTTTTTGCTCTGTCTTCTGCTGGAATTTTATAAACATCACAAATAAAATTTAAATATTCAATGGCTTTAAGTCTTGAAAATGTTTCTGGATTATCAGGAACAAAAGCAAAGGTTCTTTTTGCAGCAATTGGACGCTCTTTAATAGAAATTCCGTCTAATTTAATGTCACCTTCATCAGCCTGTAAAATACCAGTAATCATACGGATTGATGTTGTTTTACCTGCTCCATTTGGTCCCAAAAAACCAAAAATTTCTCCGTTATTTACCGTAAGTGAAAGAGAATCTACGGCTTTTACAATATCTGCATTGCCCTTTTTAGATTTAGCCTTACCATTGTAAGTTTTTGATACATTTTCTATCTGAAACATAAGCCCTCCATAAACTTTTTTTCAAATTCAAGTACTAGGGCTTATTATATATTTTTCTTAATAAATTAAACTAGTCCTAATTTTGCAATTATATAAACCAATGGAGAATTCCAATATAGAGCAACCTCGTTTGTACTGTAACTGCCAACGTGATCAATATAGCAGCTTACGGGAGCTACCCCTTCAAGCTTTTCCCTGGCTACAGCATCATTTAGACCTTGAGTTGGACCACCAGCAAGCATTCCAGGCATAGTTTCTTTTATAGCACCAGAAGGGCGATGATGAGGATTCTTTACAGTTTTAGTCCCAAAACCTGTTACATAACAAATATTCAAAGGATTACAACCAAGAATATAATTTAATTGATTTTTTGCAGCATTATAAAAATCCTGATTACCAGTTAAATCATAGGCAATCAATAAAATGTGAGCTTCATCACAAACAAAACCATTACTTCCCCAGAAAACTTTTACAAAAGGAACTCGAAAAGAAGAGGCTTGTATTATTTCCAGAATCTTTTGGGCACGACTAACTATTCCCTTTTCCAAAGTCTGCACAAAAGCTTTATCTGTAATCTTATCTTTATTTGTAATCAATATTTCTGTTCCGTAAGCACTGACCATGCCCCAGCTAAAGCTTTCATGCCACTGGCTGTCCCAAAGAGTTTTTGCTTTTTCATAATATTCCTGATTTTCTGTTGCGGCAAACAATGCACAGAGCGCAAAATATCTTTCATCAGTTACATTGTTATCACCATATCCACCAGTTGTAATTTCACTAGGATTTATATAAAACTCATCATCATGACAATCAAGATAAGCTTGTGCTTTTATTGCGGCTTCTAATAATTTTTCTGCAAATGCTCCATCTGTATCCTTATAAAAAGTTGAGGCAAAAGCCAGACATCCTGCAAAATCTGCTGTAGCAGCTGTAGAAACAGGAGCTAAAACAATTTTTTCCTTTTCTAAGTGAGGCATAATAAATCCACAGAATTTGTAACAAGAAATTTTATGGTAAACGCCACCATCATCCCTTTGCATCTGAAGCATCCACTCAAGTTCAAAACGTACTTCATCAAGAATATCGAATTTTGTAAAGGTATTTTTTGAACATTCATAGGCACGAAGCAAATCCATTACTGTTTTTGACGCAGCCACAATATATCTTCCATAATCACCCGCATCATGCCAGCCACCTTGAACATCTTTTGTTTTATCAGTTCCATATATTTCTGCAACACCAGTATGACATGCTGGATGAGCCCACTTTGATTGGGAAATATTATGTCCACATCTTGAAAGATAATAATAGTCTAATAAAGAGTTGTATAAATTATCATATAAAGATTTTCCAATTTCAAAAGGATAACTGTCTGTTTCACCACAACGAATCTTATAAGTTCCAGACTCACAAAAATCAGAAAAATCTAATGCAGAAATGTTTTGCTTTGTTAAATCATCATTTACAGCTTCACAAACTTTACCCGTATAAACACACTGATTGTCTAAAGTACAAATTGTAAAATCTTTTTCCGCGTAATAATCTCTATCCAAAAAAGCAAGTTTTTTCCCTGATGTTTCATAACCAATCTGATTAACAAAAATAAATTCTTTCATAGTTTAAATATAAAAAAATATCATCATTCTTGATTGAATAAATATCTATTCTAATTGCAAAGATTTATTTAATGTTAAAACTTCTACAAGAGATATTTTATGTTCTGATTTAGTACCGTCGGGATTTTTTAAAACCAGATTAATTTCAGCTTTTTTTATTTCCTGTGCCACGTCATCACCATAAAAACCTTTTACTAATTCAAGGTATTCATGATCTGTCATTTCTTCACCATTAAATACAGGAGAAAGAAGCATGTCTAAATACATAGACAATTCTGGATCTGCAGCTTCATAAAAATTCACCAATATCCGTGGAGATATATTTACAAGAAGCTTATTATTTTTTACCTGTACCACGCCAGATGTAAAAAACAAGGATTTCTTTTCTGTGTCTGTCATTTTAATAGCAAGGGAGTTGTTTGTTGGAGTTGTAACCTTTACATTGGAAAAATTATCTGCCATTAAATCGGCCTGGATTCCTTTTGTATTAAAAACAGGTTTTTCTGCCATAATATTTTGGGATGTGCGAATTAATTTTTCCAATCCCTTTCCAGTCTCTCCTGTAAATGCTAAATCTATAGAACCATCTTTTTTTAATTCCATTTCTATTTTTGAAGAACAGCTAACAAACAATAAGGCTAAAAAAGCTATCAAAATATAAATATAATTTTTTTTCATTTCTAATTTACTCCCACAAATACAACAAACTGCCTCTACCAAAGTAACGAGCAAGGACGGCATTCCTGAGTGCAAGTACATCCATCTATTACATAGGCAACAAATCCATCCCTTTTCGATTTCGTTGCTGGTTTTTTTTCTGTTCCTAAAGCCCTTTTACCATCTGCCCCCTCACCTGGAAGTTCAGGATTTATTTCTTCTTCAGAAAAGCCCCCAGCAGAAGGCAAAACCCGCCCTGCTCCATAATATGTTTTTTTCCAATATCTGTCTGAAAGCGAGCGAATCAAAACTCCTGTTTCAGTACCATCACTTATTGCAGAAATAAATTTGTTATTTCCAATATAAATTCCTACATGAGAAATTCTTCCACTGTCAGTTGTTTTAAAAAATACCAGATCGCCAGCTTCTAGTTCACTATCTTTAATTGAAGAACAAAAATCATAAATAGCAGTTGCGGTTCTTGGTAATTGTTTTGCTATGGATGTTCGGAAAACATAAAAAACAAAACCGGAACAGTCAAAAGCATTAGGTCCATAGGTTCCATACTTATAGGGTTTTCCTTCCAAACTTTTGGCCAGTTCAACAACTTTATTTCGATTTTCTTTGTTTTTATTTGTACTAGATGAGACTTTTACAGTTTTATTTTCTGCACAAACACTAAAACATGCTAAAACAAAAAGCATAATTAATAGAAAAGCAATTTTATTTGTTGTTTTACCAGAGAATAATTTATGTTCCATGTAAAAAATTATAATACAGAATCTAGTGATTTAAAGGATTTTTTTATGAGAGTATGGTAAGAATTCTTTTAGATTTAATAAAACGTTTTCGTTAAAAAAAATAAGGCTATCCTGACATGCAGGATAGCCGTTTAAAACGCTGATTTTTAATTATTTTTGTAAGTTGTTACAACAGAGTTATCTGCGTTGCTGTATGGAGCTGGAATATATTTATCAGCCTTCCAATCGTTTTCCCAACGACATCCGTCTAATAAATATCGGAACTGATATTCCTTATCAACTTCCAATTCAATCTTTACAGAAAAAGAGCCGTCTTTTCCCTTTTTCAATGGAGTATCTGTACTGCTCCAACTGTTAAAATCTCCAGCAATATTAATTGTTTTTGCACCCTGTGCAGCTTCTGGAGATACTGAAAAAGTTACTGTACATTTTGTCTTATCTTTTGAAAAAGATTTTTTTAATGCCATTTATTAATATCCTCTTAAAATTTGATTCGTATTTTTTTTTAAGTCAACTGTAGATTAAAACATTTTCAATTTTCTTGCAAGAGAATGTTTTTTTTATTATATTATAATCACAAATTGCACATAAATCCGTTGATTTATCCAAAATTGCAAACGGAGCCTCTCGTATGAGCTGGCAAAATCTTGCTAAATAGGAGACTTATATGTCTATCTTATCTAACAATCACTATTTATTTACTTCTGAATCTGTTGGTGAAGGTCACCCAGATAAGCTTTGTGATCAGGTTTCTGATGCCGTTCTTGATTATTGTCTTTCTTTAGATAAAGATGCACATGTTGCCTGCGAATCTTTTTCTACAACTGATTTTTTAATGGTAGGTGGTGAAATCGGCTTTCAGAATATTACAGTCGATAAAGAATTTACTAAGAAATTCAATGCTGAAGTTGAAAAAATTGCCCGCCAGGTTGCTTTAGACATTGGTTACGATGATGCTGAAGTTGGTCTTGATGGTAAAAATTGTATTTTCATGAATCGTCTTCACGCTCAGTCTGCAGATATTAATCAGGGTGTTATTGGAAAACGTGGTGAAGAAGATTTGAAAGAATATGAAGGTCAGCAAGGTGCTGGTGACCAGGGAATGATGTTTGGATATGCTTGTAACGAAACTCCAGTTTACATGCCAGCTCCAGTTTATTATTCTCATCAGATTTTACTTCGCGCTCATGAGCTCCGTCATTCAGGAAAAATTTCATGGCTTCGTCCAGATGCTAAATCTCAAATTACAATTGAATATGATGAAAATAACAAACCGGTTCGCATTGATACTGTTGTAGTTTCTCATCAGCATAATCCTGATATTGATTATGATACATTAAAGAAAACTATTATTGATGAAATAATTAAACCTGTACTTGAACCAACAGGACTTTTAGCTTCTGATACAAAATACTTTATAAATCCAACAGGACGCTTTGTAACAGGTGGCCCTGATGGAGATTCTGGTCTTACTGGTCGTAAAATCATTGTAGATACTTACGGCGGAATGGGACGTCATGGTGGTGGAGCCTTCTCTGGTAAAGATCCTTCTAAAGTCGACCGTTCAGCAGCTTATATGGCCCGCTATATTGCAAAAAATGTTGTTGCAGCAGGATTAGCTGATCGTGCAGAAGTAGAACTTGCATACGCAATTGGTGTTCCTTATCCAGTTTCTATTATGGTTGAAACTTTTGGAACTGAAAAAGCACCTCGTTCTAAAATTGAAGAAGCTGTAGAAAAAATCTTTGATTGTACACCAGCTGGAATTATAAAAACATTACAGTTAAAACAACCAATCTATCGTAAAACTGCAAGTTATGGACACTTTGGTCGTGAAGGTTTCCCATGGGAAAAAACAGACAAAGTTGAAGAACTTAAAGCTGCATTAAAATAGATTGCTGGAGGTAAAATGGATTTACTAAATAATTCGGAAATGGAAATTGTTTTTTCCAGATGGCAGCAGCAAAATCCTGCTCCAGAATCAGAATTAGAATATGTAAATCCCTTTACCCTTCTAGTTGCGGTTGTTTTAAGTGCACAAGCCACAGATAAAAGCGTAAACAAAGCAACTGAATCCTTATTCAAAATTGTTGATACACCAGAGAAAATGGTAGAATTGGGAGAAGAAAAACTAATTTCCTATATTCGAACCATTGGTTTATATAAAAACAAAGCAAAAAGTGTAATTGGTCTTTCCCAAATGCTTATTTCTGACTTTAACAGTCAGGTTCCTGGAAATAGGGATGATTTAATGAAATTACCAGGTGTGGGTAGAAAAACAGCCAATGTTGTGCTGAATGTTATTTTTAATCAGCCAACAATGCCTGTAGATACCCACCTTTTAAGAATTTCACCAAAAATAGGATTAGCAGAAGGGACAACTCCAGAACAAATAGAAAAAAGTTTATTAGAAAGAATTCCAAAGGATTATTTAAAAAATGCTCATCACTGGATTTTATTGCATGGAAGATACGTTTGTACCGCAAGAAATCCTAAGTGTAATGAATGCATAATTAATGATATATGCAAAAAAAATTCTTAATTTTATAGAGGAAAATCTATGTTTAGTTTAATGAACTTTGCTGCTGAAATAGCGGCAGAAGCAGAAGGATTTTCTGGAGCCGTAATGCAAGCTGCACCAGAAACTGCAATATCCGTAACAGAAGCACTTTCTTCTGCCGCAAACCAGACAATTGTAAAACAAACTTCAAGTTTTATTTCCTGGATAAAAACTTTTGCAACATGGGAAAATCTTTTTAAATTAATTGGCTCATTATTAATTATCCTTACTATATGGATTATTTACAAATTAATTCTTAAAGCTCTTAAAAAGATTCCTGCTGAAAAAGCCTCTCCACAGAAGATGATGATTCTAAAAAGACTTCTTACCTACACCTTCTATGTAGCTGTTGTAATGTATGTTTTAAGTTTATTTGGCGTTAAATTTTCCGCTATCTGGGGCGCTGCAGGAATTGCTGGAGTTGCAATCGGTTTTGCTGCTCAAACTTCTGTAAGTAATATTATTAGTGGTCTTTTTGTACTAACAGAAGGGGCATTGAAAATTGGAGATACAATCATTGTTGGAGATGTTACAGGTATTGTTGATGCAATTTCCTTGCTTTCTGTACGTGTTCATACTTATGACAACCAGATGGTTCGTATTCCAAACTCTACAATTATCAACAGTAATCTTACAAATAACTCCTATCACAAACAACGTCGAATGACTATTAATGTTTCAATTGCATATGAAAATGATATGACAACAGCTTTGGAAGCTCTTAAAAAAGTTCCTGCTTATTGTCCTACAGTTTTAGCAGATCCAGCACCTGCAGTTTGGTTCGATGGTTTTGGTGATAGTGGAATTAACATGACTATAGCAGTTTGGTTTAAACCAGCAGATTTCCTTCAGACAAAAAATGATGTTTATATTGCCATCAAAAAAGTATTTGATGAAGCAAAAATCTCAATTCCATTTAATCAGCTGGATGTAATGATTAAAAAATAATTTTTCAGTATTATTCTTATAATGAAAAATTACTTTGAAAAATACACATGGGATTTTATGTTAAATAGAAATCCTATGTGTGAATACCACATCCCAACATATCATAAAATTCTTTGCAAAAATCCACCCCAGTTTCTTAATAAATACATCGCTCTTCCCACAATGCAGCGTCTTAAAGGAATAGGTCTTCTTTGTGGAACCGACTGGACCTCCCTCTATCACAACCGCCTCTCCTATTCCCGACTGGATCACAGCATTGGCGTGGCATTAATTACCTGGAATTTTACCCATGACAAAAAACAGACTCTGGCTGCCCTTTTTCATGACATTTCTACTCCAGTTTTTTCCCATGTTTCAGATTTTAGAAAAGGAGACGCATTAACACAAACTGCAACAGAGGAACCAAATGCAGAATTATTAAAGCAAGACAAAGTTTTACAAGAACTACTAAAAAAAGACGGTATTTATCTTTCAGAAATCAATAATTATCATAAATATCCTATTGCAGATAACGAAATTCCACAATTAAGTGCAGATCGCCTGGAATATATGTTTCCTTCTGGCATGGCTTTAGATGGCAGCTGGACCATGGAAGAAATTGAACGCTGCTACAACGACATTGTTATTTTAAAAAACGAGAATAATATTGATGAACTAGGTTTTAAGACCGAAGCTATTGCTTTAGAATATTGTTGCCATTTTTGTTTAATAGGTCACATTCTTCAACTGAATGAAAACAAACTTACGCTCCAGCTTCTAGGAAAAGTTATGAATCTTGCTGTAGAAAAAAAAGTTCTTTCTGAAAATGATTTTATGACTCTTTCTGAAAAAGAAATAATTCAAAAGCTGGAAGCAATGCCTGTATGTGCAGAATTATCTGAGTTAAATGCTCTTTATAAAACCTTTAGAACAATGAAACAAGTAAAACACACAGCAGAACCTTTGGAAAATCACTTTTGTGTTTCATTAAAAGTTAAACAACGTTATATAAATCCTTTAGTAAAAACAAAGGACGGAAAAATTAAGCGCATTGCAGACTGTTCTTTAGAAGCAAAAAAAATCATCAATGATTTTCTGACTTATGATGACACAGCCTATGGATGTGTAAAAATTGAGAAATAATTTTATTTTACTTCAAAAAAGATTTCTGTACTTTCATCATCACAAGAAATTTTACACTTGTGACTGCCTCGTTCTACAGGCAAAAGAAAATAAAAAGGTCTGTATATTGTAAAAGCAGGTTCATCATCATATTCCACAACAGCTTCCTCTTTTTGACCACCAAAAACTTCCACTGGAATTGCCTGTAAATCCTGATTCATATTGCTGTAATAGAAAACAGATTTATTTTTTGGAGTATTAACAGTTAAAACTGAAGAGGTATAATCTACTTCCCCTGCAACATCATATAATCTTACCCATTTCTGATATTCTGAAGGATAAATCACAGAAAGCTTGTTTCCATTAAGAACATGCCAGTTACAATCATCCTGTACTAAATCTTTTGGAACATATTCATAAACAACACCAGGACAGTTTTTTCCCGCTGGCATTCCCGAAAGTGAACAAATCTGTTTTTTTTCATAATTTTCTGGCAATGGAAATTGTTTCTCTTCTGCTGATAATTTGCTGTATTGTTCAAGATAATCTAAAATCTGTTTTGCAGCCCCAGCAGGTAATGAACTTCCTGTTTTTCCCATTACAGTTTCGCCAGTATGATTTCCCATCCAAACTGCAACTGTAAACTCTTTTGTAGCACCAAGAGCCACAATATTCTGGAACTGATTACTGGTTCCTGTTTTGAAAATAGAAGGATATTCCGTTTGGAAAGTCTGGGTATAACCAAATCCTAAAGCCCGGGCACCTTTGTCTGATAAAATTGAACAAAGAATTCTAGCCGTATCCCTTGTGTAAATCTGATTTCCCGATTTTTTCTGAATTTTCTTAATTTCTTTTTCAGAATGTTTTTCATAAGAAAGAGGAAGATATACACCATCTCTTACAAAAACAGAAAATGCAGGGGCTAATTCTGCAAGAGTAACTTCTCCTACACCTAGTGCTAATCCTAAATCAACTACATCAGCCTGAGAAATTAATGATGTAAAATTCATCTGATATAATTTTTCTAAATAGTTTTCTACTCCAATTCTATCTAACAAATCTACAGCAGGAACATTAAGACTAGATGCCAAAGCTATTCGCATTCTAATTGGTCCGTTATATCTATTATTAAAATTCTGTGGAATATAAACTCTGTCTTCTCCAAATTCCAAAGGAACATCTGGCAAAACCATGGAAGGATAATATAAGGAACTTCCGTCTGCAGCTTTTGTATCTAATGCAAGGGCATACAAAAATGGCTTCATTGAACTTCCTGGCTGATTTTGCACTGTAATGCCATCAATCTGCCCTTGTTTTTGATCATCAAAAAAATTGCCGTTTCCAACCCATGCAATTACAGAATTATCTTCATTATTGAGAACAAGAATTGCTCCGTTAGAAATTCTCGACTTTTCCGCCTGTTCCAAAGCCTGGTTCAATGCATTTTCGGCAACTTGCTGCAAGGCCAAACTTACTGCTAAATGAAGCTCTGCCTGATTTTGTGGCATACCAGATAAATAATTCTGACGTAAATAATTAACATAATGAGGCAATAAAAATGGGCAAGAATGAATGTATGCAGCCTTTGCTGTTGCAAGTAAATTTTCATAATCATCTTCTTTAGGATTTAACAAAGAAGCTCGCTGTGCACATTCCTGAGGATTTGTAATTGGATTATAATCCTTTGGCCTTCTTGTAATTACAGAAAGACAAGATATTTCTTCTGTAGAAAGATTTTTTAATTCCTTTCCATAAAACATTCGGGCCGCAGAAGTAATTCCTTCACAGTTATAACCAAAAGGAACACTATTCAAATATAATTCCAGAATCTGTTTTTTTGATAATTTTGCCTCTATTCGAATTGCATTAATTGCATCTTTTATTTTTACAGCAAAAGTTCTGTTTTCTTCAGGATAAATCATTTTTGCAAGCTGCATGGTAATAGTGGATGCACCACGAACAGTTCTGCTGGATTCTGTATTTTGTCTAAAAGCGTTAAGAACAGCAAAAATATCAACCCCATGATGAAAATAAAATCTTTTGTCTTCTGCTTTAAGCATAAGCTTTTGAACTTCTTTTGGTATGCTTTCAATATCAGTCCATTCTCTTCGTAAACCATCTTCCAGAGCAATAATCTGAATTAAATGATTATCACAATCATAAAGACGCGTAGAAACAGGCTTTGTTCTGAATTCATTTAACTCTTTAAAAGGAATAATTTTCAAAATAATCAAAATTGAATAATTAAACCCAAAAATCGCAAGAAGAACAATAAAGAGTTTTTTATGATTTTTAATTAATTTATGGATAATTTTTTTCATAGAATCTCGTGTGTTATAAAAAAGTGCCTCTTAAGCTGCCGAGCGAAGCGAGATATATCTCTTCCTTGCAGCTTAAGCGAGCACTTTTGAAGGCACGTTGCAGCGGGAGCTTTTTTTATTTTTTCCGCTGTGATAAATAAGTTAATGTTGTTTATGAAATCTATTTAATCTGTATTAAATATCCGTTTCCACGACCAAATACTTCTTCTTCATACATACATTCTGCCTGAACTGGAGGAGTTGGATAAACACCTCTTCTTGCAGTTCTGAATCTATATGTAACAGTTCTGCTTCCATGGTTGAACCAATCCCAGAAGTACTGAATTTCATTATCAAGAATGCTCTGGTTACTCCACCAGCCATCATAACTTGAATTCATTGCTTCAGAACCAGATGTTACAAATGTTGAATCAAGGATTTCTGCTCCAGATGGAATAGGACATCTTAAAGCAACATATTCCCGATCTCTTGTAGAAGAAACTTTAACTGTTGCTTCATATACTTTTCCAGTTTCAAGAATAAGTTGATTATCCTTTGTATTATCAACATTTAATATTTCTCCAGTTTCTAAATCTTTAAGAATATAAGTAATATTAATTCCTTCATCTCTAGAATTCTGCATTTCATCTGGCAAAGCATATCGCATCAACATTGTATAGAATAAGTATCCATTGCCATCTTTTTCAAAAGTAACAGGGAATGCTTTATCCTTCTGCAATGAAGAAATAATTTTGTCTTCAAATGGCAGATTAAGTGTTTTTGGTTTATCAGTAACACCCTTAAAGTTTTCTTTCATTACCTGCTTCTTGTTAATTGAAACTGCTGCTGTGTAATTTGTATTATCCAAATCCCGCATCTTAATATAAGTGTAAATAGAATCAAGAACTTTTGCTGTTGTTGCTGTACTTGTCCAGTAACCACGTTTCTGGCTCTGTAAAAGTGTCATTAAAAGTTTGTCTACCATCTGATCGTCTGGATTTACAGTTGAATAAAGCTGTAAAATTAATGCCATTTCAGAAATCTTATCCTCATACCAGTGCCATTTGCGATCTCTAGATTTACTAGAAATAGTTACAGAGCGTTCAACTGGCTGGATATAAGGGCGAATACTTTTAGCCATTTCATTTGCTTTCTTAATATCACCGGCTTGTGCATAAGCAAGACCAACTAATGCCTCACATGTAAGTGAAAGCTCTTCACTTCTTGAATACAATGAGGCAAGTTCTGAATCAAGGAGCTTGCTGTCATTAAGTTTAAGTACATAGCAGGCAAATGCTCTCTGATATTCATTTCCTTCTGTTTTATCAAGAGATTTAACTTCTTTTTCAATATAAGAACAAAGAGCTTTTATATCAAAACCAATTTCTGTATCTGTATAACCACGTTTTTTAGCTGCACCATAAATCTGTGCAATACATGTTGATACATAAAGATTTGCTTCTTTTCCTTCTGGCCAATATGGGAAACCGCCGTTTGATAACTGAGATTCTTTCCAACTCTGAGTAAAGCTTGTAACACATTTTTTTACATCAGCAACTTTACTGTTCATATCGAACAAATCAATATATTCATTAAAGAGTACTAATGGAAGAACTCTTGCAGACTGCTGTTCCATACATCCATAAGGATATTCAAACAAGTAGTTTACAGAGCTGCCAAGCATTCCAAGACGAGTAGCATCCAGAGTAATTTTTACATCACCACGAGCATCTTTTGCCCAAGAAGGAATTGCAATCTGTTCAGTAGAAACAGCTTTGTTTTTTCCACCATCAGTCTGTCCCATAAGAGCTACTGTTTCATAAACATAAGTTTTTTCAATCTTAATAGGTGAAACAAGCTTTTCATTTAGAACTTCCGATTTTATTGTATAAGTGAGTTCAACAGTTCCTGCACTTTCAGCTGCCACATCAAAGTAAACAACTGTTGATTCACCAGGAGCTACATATACTTTATGTTTTGAAGGACCATCTATAAATGCCTTTCCTGGAACTGTTGTACGACCTGCGGCTTCATCTTCTGCAGTATTTTTTGTTGGAGAAACTACATCAGCTGTAACAGAAATTTCATAACCTTTATTCTGTAAGTTTGTAATAAGAACACCACATTCTGCAGTATCTCTTTCACGAAGCTTTCTAGGCTGAACCTGCTGAATATTTACAGGATTCTGAACTTTTACTTCATTTTCTTTTATTGCAAAGTAATCATTCTTAACACCAACTGCTGTAATTCTGTAAGTTGTAAGAGAATCTGGCATTTTGAATGTGCAAGTTACTTTACCATCTTGATCTGTAATAAGTGCTGGTTCAAAAACTGCAGTAGGTCTAAAGTCTTTTCTTTCTTCTTCCTTAGTTTCGTCAGAGTCACCACCAATTAAGTTCTTAATACTGTATGTTACAGGATCCATAATCATTCCACGGTTATCACCACCTCTTACACAAAGAGGATAGCTATACTTATTGTAGAAATAATCAATTGGATTTGGAACATGATAGTTGATTAAATCAAGAACACCACGGTCTACTGCCATAAGAGTTAATTCAGCTCCAGAAACAGGCTTGCCTCCTCTTGTAGCAGTAAGAGTTACAGTTGCATCTTCGCCAGGCTTATAAGCAGATTTATCAGTTTCAATTTTTACAGAAAATGTTCGTACATCTGGATTTACATAAACTGGTGTTACACCGTAATAAGCCTTTGGTTTATCAAGGTCCACTTCGCCATATTCATGTTTTGGAGCACCAGAACGAACCGAATATGAAGAAACAGAAACATATACAACAGGTACATAATTTCCTGCAATTGGTACTTCAATAATATTTGCAGGAGAATCAAAATGTTTGATTTCTTCTGTAAAGATACCTTCTCTTTCTACAGTAATTAAATAATCACCTTCAGGAAGAGAGCTTTCAAGAAGAATCTGGGCAGTATCACCAGGATTGTACTGATTCTGATCAGGTGTAAGCTTTAAAGACTGAGCATTGTAACTGTCGAACCAGAATGAACGGCCACCTGTTACATAGAATTCATATGATGTATTTACATAACGCTTTTGAGAATCGTAAGCCGAAATTTTAAGTGTATACCATCCACATTCAGTTGGTTTAAGTGTAAGCTCTTGTTTTGCTTTTTCAACTTGGATTTCACCTTCTGAATCAGTAATTTGTTTTAATTCGTAACGAGTATAAACGCTATCGTTAACACTTTTTTCATTTACTAATGTCCACTCTTCTCGTGTTAATGTGTAAGAGATTGATGAAACTTTTGATTTTACAGCATCGTCGGTAAGTATATGACCATCTGTATCTACAAGAAGAATTGGGAAGTTTAATTCTGTTCCTTTCTTTGGATACCCTTTAATACCTTTTGCTTTTGCAACACCAATATAGAAACTTGTGGGATGCACAGTAACGCTAGCTGAAGTTGCAATTCGCTGATTACTTACATCAGTTACATAAGCTTCAACCTTGTAGTTGTAAGGTCTACCATTAGAAATTGTTTCTGTTGTACAAGAAACATTTGCTGTTCCGTTTGCATCAAGAACACCATCAGATTCGCTCCAATAGTTTCTATAATCGTCATAATCTTCGTTTGTAAAATAGTAACCTTTAGTTTCAGGTGTATCAGGACTAAAGTATGATGGAGATTTATACCATGTTGCAGTATAAGATGCATTAGAAAGTGCACCACCAGCAAGGTAACTTGCACTTAAAACACCAGAAATCTGATTTCCACCATAATATTTCATATCAGGAATCTTAATTGAAGATTCAAATTTAAGTCTTTCGAAATTTGCAATAACAAATGAAATAGACTGATAATTATCAGATCCGCTTCTCCTATAACGAATAAAATAAGTTCCTGGAGATACATCTTCTGGCAATTGGAAAGAACCATAGAAACCACCACTTTCTGTAGTAGAACCATAAATTGTATCTATGATAGGCTCTGAATCCCACCAGGCCCCTGCAACTTCAATACTATATGATGTTTCTACAGCTTTTAATGTTCCCAAGAGTTGATTACGGTCAATACCACGGAATGTTACTGTTTCACCAGGTTTATAAAGTCCACGGTCAACAAACATAAATGTTCGCTGAGCTGGTTTTCTTGCACTATAAATACTTGATGTTGAAACCCCATCTCTCCAGGAACTGTGTGATGAAGGATAGAATAATACTTTATCATCTCCGCTTTCTACTAAGAGCTGGAAAGAAGAATTGTAGCTTATATCTTCAACAGCTAAAACCTGACTTTCTGTAAAATTAATAACACATAAACCGTTTGAATCTGTTCTTCCAGAAGCAATGCTGTTCAGAGTTACCTCTGCATTTGCTACAGGCTTGTTTGTAGAAAGAGATCTTACCATAACAACAGCTTTGTTCAAACCAATACGAGCTGTTACACCAAGATCAGTTACCTGAATTGACATATGATTTGAATAATCATTTACATATTCACTTTTATCCCAGTAATTTTTAGAAAGAACTTTTGTGTGAGCTTCAAATTCAACCCATCCATAACCATTTGTAAGATATGGCTCCAAGTCAATCTGAGCAAATTGACGGGTATTTTTTACTGTATAATCAAGGTCATGTCTTTTATCTTTTGGAGCCTGATTATAACCAGTGTTCCAGCTTTCCCAATATGTACTAGTATTTAAAGGGTCACTTGTAGTATTAATTGTGTAATATGAATCTTCAAGAATATTCTGATATTCATAAAGAATTTTGTGAGGGAACTGAGCCTCCATAATTCTTGCACCATAATCCAGATATTTTACATAACCTGGCAAACCGCGGGTTTTAAATGAATGAGTTTCTGGAGCAGACAAATTAATTGACTGACCGTAAATATCTTTTATTCCAGTTCCAAAAGTAAGTTTATATTCTGTTTCAGCTTCCAAAGGAAGATTATACAAAGTTACATCTCTTCCAGAAATAAGAATATTATCTTCTGTAATCTTACAATTAGCATCAATTGAAAGATTTGCAACAAGAGATTTTAAATCTGGAATTTGAGAGAATCCAAACTTATATGGATTTCCATATTGTCCCTGAGAATATTCCGCATAAGAATTTGTGTATCTAAGACTAAATGCCTGAAGTGTTTTATAACTTGCAGTTGATTCACCATTATTAATCAATGCCTGGATTGTTGTGTTATGAGGAACAGAATCTTTAACTGTTACAACAAATGCATTTGTAATTTTCTGCTCTTTATTGTAGTAAGGAGAATTATTAGTATAGAACTCAACTCTATCATAATAACCTTCTGCAGAAAAAGCTGCCGTTTTTCCACCAACTCTAACACTTAAAAGCTCCTTAATTCTTTCTTCTTTAAGTCTGTAATTCAAAATAACTAAGAAACGGTTTTCATAAGGAGGAATTGCCCCTGTTGAACTGTCATAAAGATATTCACCCTGCTTTGTAAAACCACCATAAATACCTTTGATTAAAACAGGAACTGCCTTTGTTTTAAAAGTTGTTTCTCCTTTAATTTTAAGACCAGACAAAGATTTTAAGTTTTTGTTGATTTTGATTGTATATGTAACACCAGGCTCAGCTGGTTCTGAGGCTTCAAAGCTTAAGTGGTCTGTTCCGTACCATCTGAAAACACCATTAATTGCAGGTTCAATTGTCATAACTGAAGATGTTTTTTCTGGTTCACCAAGAGCAGTTAATGCTTTTACAGGCTGAGTAAAAGAAACATAAAATGTAGGATTTTCATTTTCTGATACAATCTGATATGGACCCCAATCAGAAATTCTAAATTCTACAGGTTTGCCATCAACTGTTTTTACACTTTCCTTTTGTTCTTCTTTTGAAAGTTCAATTACTGGCTGAGCAGGAATTTCTTTTCTTTCTGTGTTGTACTGAGTTTTATACTGTTTTAAATCTCTTAAACCAGGAACTACAGAATCAGAATGTTTCTGATTTTCACTGTTAGAATAACCAGTATCAGAATTGTCATCAAAAATTACATCTGGAGTTTCAGGAGTGTAATCTGGTGTAAAATACTTTTGCATGGATTCATAAGAAACTTTTCCATCTTCCGTTTCAAGAATCTGATTTTCCTTAAAAGTTGTTCCATAACTTACTGGCACATATTCACCATAAGTTCCATTTGTTCCAGTTGCAGAAGACACTTTCGATCCATCTTTTTCTGGACAGCTTGTAAATAAAAGCCCAGTGATTAAAAGCAATGGAATAGAAAAACGTTTAAAACAATTCATAGAAACCTCTCTATATTACTATTTTTTTTCTCTTAATTATTCAGCTTTTGCTGTTTTATTTTTGTATGCCCAACGCACAACAGCAAGTGCATAATTTAATTGGGATTCATCCATAAAAATATAATACTTTCTTGTACCAGATGTTAATAGCATTACAGAATTTGATACAGAAGATACTGCCTCTAACACTTCTAGGGGAAATTCTGTCATTTCTTCATTATTCATTATTACAACTCGTTGATTTGTAACAACAAAGTTTCCTTCATTACCCTTTTGAGTAGTTTCCGTAGCAAATAATATTTTTTCTCCAGCTTTTTGCTGTAATCTTAAAAAATGAACCATTGGCATTTTTGCATTATCAGCTAATGGAAGCTTATACAGATTTGTATCAACATAAGGATTTTCATAATGTGATTTTTTACTTCCCCGCAAGTTCCTGATAATAATCAAAACAATAAGAAAAATAAAAAACAAAAAAACAATAATCCAGCGACTTGTTTCACCACCAGAACGTTTTGTTAAAGTGCGAGGTAATTTAGATGATTTTTGAGGAACATCAACAATTGAATCTAAATCTATTGTTCCAGATTCTTTATCCGTATCCTTTTTTTGTGTTGTTTTCTTTGTAGAAGAATGATTACTATCAAAAGCGGTGTAACCTTTGTCATAACTAAATGGCAATGATGTTCCAGAAGTATTATATGATGGCTCTAACAAAAAAAGCAAAAGTACAAGAGCAATATAAACAGCAGCGGAAACAGCGGAAAGAACAATCTTCACCCATTTTTTCCACGTAGTAATAAACCACATCAAAGCAATTCCAATTGGAATCAACAAAATAGAGACAATTGAAAAAATAGTAATGATGTTTTTAAATTTTTTTGACATTAGAATTCAATTTACCTTATTTCCATAAAAAAGAATAGTAGAAGAAATATTTTAATTTAAGACTACCTGTAGACAATTAAAAACTGGATGCAAATAAACGCTGCACTCCCACTCATAAACACCTGCAATTGTTTTTTCAGTAAAAACTTCAGCTGGCTTTCCTTGTATTAAAGGCTCCCCTTTTTTTAATAGCAATAATCTATCTGCAAAACGAGCAGCAAGATTCAAATCATGAATAGAAACAAGAATTCCTTTATTTTTCTCGTGAGCTATTTTTTTAAGTTGTTCTAAAAGCTTGGGTTCATACACAAAATCTAGATTCGCAGCAGGTTCATCAAATAAAAAAAACATAGACTCCTGACATAAACAACGGGCAATTCTAACTTTTTGGAACTCCCCTCCAGAAAGAGAATGAATGCTTCTTTCTGCTAAAATAGAAATTCCAGTTTGTTCCATCGCTTCTTTTGCAATATTTTCATCTTCTACAGAATAATTTGCATTTTCCGCATGACAGAAACGCCCTTGAAGTACATAATCCATTACTGAAAAATTCCATGTAGAAAATTCATCCTGCTGGAGATAAGAAATAACAGCTGCAGTCTGTTTTCTAGAAAGCGAAGAAAGGGGTACAAAATTCCCCGTCTTCATTTTAAGTAAAGGTCCTGTAATAGTTTCTGAAGATTTTGAAAATGTTTTTAGTCCATCAAGATTAATACCAGCCAAAACAGAAAGTAAAGTGGATTTTCCACTTCCATTTGGTCCCACAAGACAAACCAATTCCCCAGGCTGTAAACTAAAAGTGCAGTCAGAAAAGATTTTTGTGTCCCCATAAAAAGCATTAAGATTTTCGATAAAAAGAGATGATATTTGATTTTGAGCTAACATAATCTGCTGCTTTTTCTGCATAAATAAATTATACCAATTAGAATAACAATAGAAAAGATTTGATTAATTTGTCTTTTTAAGTTTATGATTTCTGATTTTTAAGACACAAAGCCAGAAAAAATGGTACACCAAGAATTCCTGTAATGACGCCAGCTGGAATTTCTGCTGGAGCAATAATAATTCTAGCAAAAGTATCAGAAAGCAGTAACAATGCCCCTCCAAAAACCATACTTAGAGGAATTAATACTTTTCCTTTTGGTCCAACAATTTTTCTTACAATATGAGGAGCAATTAAGCCAACAAAACCAATTGTTCCTCCGGCACACACACTACAACTAACAGCAAGAGCACCAGAAATTAAAACAAGAATTCTAAGTCCATCTACTTCCACACCTAAAGACAATGCAGATTTTTCGCCACCAGAAAGCAAATCCAAAGGTCTGGCAATAATAAACATTATAATTAAAGAGATAAAAGACGGAATCAAAATAAAAAATAATTCATTCCAACCACGCCCGTTAAAGCTACCAAGAATCCAGGTATAAACAGAACGAAGTTCTTTATTGCAGGTTAAGAGAACTAAAGATGAAGCAGATGAATATAAAGTTCCAAGAGCTGTTCCACACAAAAGCAACATTATAGAAGAATTTCTACCAGCTTTAGTATAAGCCAAAAATGTAACAAATAATCCTGCAAAAAGGGACGTAACAAAGGCAAAACAATTTACAGGGGAAATAAAAATTGCAATTTTTGAGAGTACAGGAAGTGATGAAGCAATTTTTCCAAAAAAAACAGAAGCAATTACAGCTCCTAAAGTTGCTCCAGAAGAAATACCCATAACTCCAGGTTCGGCAAGGGGATTTCTAAAAAAAAGTTGAAAAACAGCCCCACTCCCTCCTAGCAAAATACCTGTAATTAGAACCAAAAGGGAACGGGGAAGACGTAATTTCCAGAGAATAATATTTTCAAACTTATCACCAAAACCAAAAACTGCAGCTGGGGAAACATGCTCTGCACCAAGAATAAGGGAAAGCACAAAGCTAATTGCCAGAATTACAACAGAAAGAGCAATGATAATAACTTTTTTAGATTCCCTGGAAACTGACATATTTTATTTTGAAAGAAGCACACTCAATTCAGAGATGCCATTTGCAACTCTAGGACCTGGGCGACTGTATAAGTTATCATCAATAACATATACTTTGTTATTTTTTACAGCAGGAATATTTTCCCAACCAGCTCTTGCTTTTACAGAATCTGTAGAAATCCCGCTGCTTGCAGGAATAAGGATTACTTCTGGCTGACGTGCAATAATTGTTTCTTCACTAACTACCGGATATCCATCTGAAAGATCATCAAAAATATTTTTTCCACCTGCATTAGTAATAATATCATTGATAAAAGAAGTGTTTCCAATAGACATATATGGTTCGTTCCAAACTTCATAATATACAGATGTTTTTTCAGAATCTGCGGCCTGCATTCCAGTTGCAAGTCTCTTCATTTCTGCAATAACAATGGCAGCCTGGTTTTCATGTCCAGTAAGCTTTCCAATATCACTAATTTCTTCATAAACAGCCTGAACTGAAGTTGCATTAGAAATGTAATATGGAATGTTGTTGTCTTCTAACCCCTGAATAAGGAAATTATGCATTCCTTCTGTTAAGTAAACTAAATCAGGTTTAAAAGAAAGAATTTTTTCCATGCTTAAAGTGTTTCCATCAAAACCACCAACCACAGGTTTTTCTTTTGCCGCTTCTGGATAATCAGAATATTCTGAAACAGCTGCAATCTGATCTTCTGCACCAATTGCAAATAAAATTTCTGTTGCTGCTGGAGAAAGAGCAACTACCGATTTTGCAACAGAAACCTGTTCTGCTGCTTTTTTGTTACAACTTACAAAGAGTAAAGCTGTTGTAATAAATAAAGCTGTAAGTTTAATTAATTTTTTCATTTTTTTTCCTTCTATTTTTCACAGCCCCACTGAGCATAATATGCATCAAGCTGCTGTTTAATATCTTCTGTAATTACTTTTTTATCGCCTTTTGTATAAAGAGCTTCAATAACATCATCCATAGAAACAATTGCTCTTGCAGGAAAACCATAAGTTGTAGAAATTGTTTCTAATGCAGATTTTGTTGTATCTGGAGCTTTTTCCATGCGATTCAAGCTTACAATTTCACCAACAATTTTAATCCCACCAGGAGTTGTTTCCTGGGCCTTAATTTTTGGATAAACTTCTTCAATTGATTTTCCAGAAGTTGTTACATCTTCAATAATAACTACTTTATCACCATCTTTAATGTTGTATCCAAGAAGACCACCTTTATCTGCACCGTGATCTTTAGCTTCTTTGCGGTCGCAACAATATTTTATTTCTTTTCCATAAAGTTCGCTGTAAGCAATTGCGGTTGTAACTGCCAGTGGAATTCCTTTGTAAGCAGGTCCAAAGAAAACATCAATATCATCACCAAAATTATGGTGAATTGCTTTTGCGTAATATTTTCCTAAGCGGGCAAGCTGACTTCCTGTAATATAAGCACCAGCATTCATAAAAAATGGAGACTGTCTTCCACTTTTAAGAGTGAAGGAACCAAATTTTAAAACCTGACATTCCAACATAAAATCAATAAATTCTTTTTTGTACTGTTCCATAAAATTCCTCCCGGTTGTTTTGCATCATTTTAATAAATTTATGGAAAAGAATAAATTGAGAATAGAAAAAAAGTGTCTTATAATTTTCTAAGAGGGATAATGATTTATGAAAAAAGTTTTATTTTTTTATTTTTCTTTACTTTTTGTTCTTTTCAGTTGTGGTGCAATTGAAAACAATTCAAACCAGGATAATAAATCCAGTAATTCTAATTTATATCCAAATGATTTGAATCCAATTGTAAGTCAAAACATTTCAGATTCTCAAGATTTCATTTTTAGTACAAATTCTGTTGGAACTACAAGAATTACAATTCGAAGAAGTGAATGGAATAAAATGCTTTCTTATTACGATTATTTTTATAAAAATGAAAACCTTGTAATGGCAGAAAGCTATGAATACTCTAAACAGGGTAAAAAGTGGCTTTTAAATAATGTTGGCTTCAGACTTAGAGGAAATACCAGCCGATTCCGTCCTCAGGGAAAAGATACTCCAACAGATGAAGTAGGAAATCTTCAAAGAAATGCAGAATGGAATCCGGATTATTACGAATATGCAAAAAACTGCAGTGATGATGATTATCGCCAGAGTCATTTTAAAATTGATTTTGAACCTTCAGATACTGATGACAGAAAAATGTCTGATTGCTTAAAAGGCATGGCTTTAAAAAGAAGTGATGCAATTTTTGGCAGAGAAATATATTGCTATTATCTTTTCCATCAGTATGGAATATGGACAGCTCCTCGTGCCTGTCATACAAAAGTTTATATAAAATTCATAGAAGATTTAGAAAATGATGGAACGGTCAAAGAAGATATTTCAGAATGCAATACAACTTTAATTGACTTTGGTGTTTATGAAATGTTTGAGGAAGTGAACAAGCAATCTCTTAAAAGCAGAATGCAGAAAAACAACACCACCAACGCAGAAAATGCCTGGTTAGGAAACGATGGAGATCTTTGGAAATGTTCTGGCGGCGATCTTTCTCTAGAAAGTAATGTACCAGAAAACTTTGGTTGCGAAGAAGTTCTTGTGCTTAATACAGATAAAGATAAATCACAATGGGATTATAAATTTTTCGCTCCTTTTTATGATTTAAAAACAAATAAGAATAAAGTAGATAAAGCCACTGCATATTTTCAGGATTTTATTATCCAATTAAATGCTCTTGCCAAAATAGATGCAAAAACTCCAGAAGGTATTCAGGCCCGTGTTGATTTTTATGAAAAATGGTTTGATGTAGATTTTTTTGTAAAAACTGTTGCTGTTAATATGCTGGTAGGAATGGATGATGATTACTGGGGAAATAAAAATAACTATTATCTATATTTTGATAACGGAAAAAATGGCAGTGGAAAATGTTATATGATTCCTTTTGATTATGATAATACAATGGGTTGTTCTATTACAGGCGACAAAGTTATTTCAAATCCTATGGAATGGGGAAACGGAGAAAATAGACCCCTTATGCAACACTTTCTTGAAGTTCCAGAATATAAGCAATTATTAAAAATAACCTTACTGGAAGTTTCTTCACAAGATCCATCTTCTCCATGGAACAAGAATAATAATTTTGAATTGTGGAAAAAGTGGCATAAAATGTTAAAACCTTTTGTATTTACAAAAAGTATTCAAGGATGGCCAAATATTGCAACTATCTGGATTTATGATGATGGTGGTTGGAAAGAGCAAAGACATTTTCTTACACAGGAACAGAACAATATTTATGAACAGGTAACTAATAATTTCCGTTACTGGCTGATCGACAAATAGGCTCTGTAGAAATATCATCTAAAAACTGATATGATATTGTTATGATGGAATTAACAAGTAAACAGCGAAAGATTTTAGAAAAGGCTGCTCATGATTTACAGCCAGTGGTAATTGTTGGTGGAGCTGGAGTTACAGAAGGTGTAATTTCTATGGTAGCAAACTCCCTTAAAGCCCACGAATTACTTAAAATTAAATTTAACGAATATAAAGATGAAAAAGTTGAATTAACACAAGATATCTGTTCTCAGTGCAATGCAACATTGGTTCGCATTATTGGTAATGTTGCTATTTTGTATAAAGAAGCTGAAAAAAAAGAGGACAGAAAATATTCTTTATAATCATTAAAAATTGCCTGCACCAACAAAGGCGGTAACAGATTTTTCTGGTGACATAATTAATGTATCCATTAAGGTTAATCCGATTCTGGCGCAAGGTAAAAGTCGGAAAAATTCTTTTTGAATTAAAAGGGGAACATCTCCATAACCAGGGCTGTAGCGTGGTTTAGTTTTTAAGCCAGATGCTGCAGCTTCTTTTTTTATCTCCTCGTTTATATAATCCACAACTTTTTCTATAAACATTGCACCACAACTTTGAAAAACAGTCTCTTTTACAGTATCAATGGCAGTTGATTTTCTAATGCAGGCATCGACTTTTGGACCGATTGTAGCAGCAAATATATATACTTTTGAACACCCGTTAAGATTTCGTGATAAATCAACAGAATTCAGGATTACATCTCCAAAATAAATCTGATTATTTTGAGATAAAGACAAATCAAAACTTTCTATAACTGCTTGTGGGGATAAAATATTAAATAATTCATGACAGCATTCTTCTATCAATTTTTGAATCATTTCATCTGGTGCAGAAATTTTTCTATATCCTAAATAACGGGCTGCCTCTGTAAAATCTTCTTTTGTTGGTGAAAAAATATTTGTATCTGGAATAAGAATCTGCACCATATAATGTCCTGTTTTATACCTATCTGTTTCTAAAAATTTTATTCATTTTTTCATTACACAAAATTAAAATCACAAGGAAAAATAAAATGAAGAATGGTAGAATTGAAACTGAAATAGTTTGTACTAATAAACCAAATAAAGGTGGCATTAATGTTGAACCAGCGTATGCACAAGCCATCTGTAAACCAATTAATAATTGAGAATTATCTGAACCAAAATTAATTGGTGTCTGATGAATTAAGCTTGGATAAATTGGCGCACAACCAAAACCTGTACAAACTAAGGCGGCACAAACCAACCATTTATTGTCAATTCTTAAAAGCATTAATATAATGCCCAAAAGAATAACACTATATCCAATTCGAATTAATTTTTTATCACCTAATTTTTCAGAAACAAAACCACTTAAAAAACGACCTGCTGTAATACCTGCAAAAAATAACATGGCCCATCGTGTTGCAGTATTAATATCAATACCACGGGCAAAAACCATATATGTTGATGCCCACAGCCCTGTTGTAGATTCAACTGCACAATAACAAAGGAACGTGATTATTGCAACTTTTACACCAGGAACGCCAATAACAGTAATAAGATTTTTTTCAGCTGTTTTATCTTTCTTTTCCAAAGTTTCAGCTGCTTTTTCTTCTTTCCCTTTTTCAGCTTTTTCCTCAGCTTTTTTCCACAAAGGCAAAGAGAGAACCAGAACAATCACAAGCCCTAACTGAAAAATAGAAATTGCCTCATATCCTTGAGTCCAGATTCCACCTCTTTCAATAAAGCTGCTCATTACAATTGGACCCGCCATTGTTCCTATTCCCCAGAAACAATGGAGCCAGCTCATGTGTCGTGATTTATAATGCAACGCAACATAATTATTTAACGCTGCATCAACACTTCCACCACCAAGACCATAAGGAATACCAAGTAAACACAAATGAATAAAATGAGTTGAACGAGAAAATCCAAAAAGGGCTGCCGCAGTAAGAGCTACAGATATTACCATTACGTTTCCAGTTCCAATTTTTTTATTAATCCAATTGCTTGAAAGACTGGAAATAATAGTACTAGCCGCAATAATCATCGTGATAATACCTGCGTATCCTACTGGAACATTTAAAAACTCATACATCGAAGGCCATGCAGAACCCAAAATCGAATCTGGAATACCTAAAGAAATAAAAGCAACATAAATAATTATCAAAAGAATAGTAAACATGTAATCCTCTAAAAACTTAATTCTTTTTTCCAAGAAGGGTAAAATCTTCAGCTTGATTACAGAAAATAATACCACTTCCTGCTTTTGCAAAACAAGGTAATTCTTTAATTGATGTAAGAATTGCTTCCTTTTTGTCTGCTGGAACAAGAATCATAAGCATGTCTTTTTCAGGGACAATATCTACTCCAAAAAATTTTTCATCCCCTTCCTTTGCAGTTCCCTTTGCTGCAATTATGGTTCCACCACTAGCCCCTGCTTTTCTAGCTGCGGTCATTGCATCTTCAGCATACCCTTTGTTTACAATAATATTTATCATTTCATATTCGCTTTGTGAATTCATAATTACATCTCCTTTTATGTTATGACCATTTACTCCAGCCTTTATAAAAGTTCCTATGTTTTCGCTAAACATTACCCCAAAATGATGAGATTTTGCTGGAACACAATTGATAATTGCTTGTCTTACATTTTTTTCAACTTCAGATTCCACAAGAATAAAAACAATGTCTTTCCAGGAATCTCCTAATCCCAAAATCTGAAGCAGGTTATTAGAGGCAGTTCCCCGTCCCATAACAATTGTTCCACCCCGTGCCCCGTTCTGATTAGCACATTTTACAATTTCTTCTCCACAATCATGAGGCACAATACATACAATCATTCTATATTGCATTCTTTACCGCCTTTGTTTTTATTTTGAATATTATTCCCATTATCTGAATAGCAATTAATGGCATCATGGCAACTAAAGCAATAACACCAAAAGAATCATTAGAACCATTACAGCTTGCCGCACCCAATGTAAAAGAAAGTACAAATGTTGATGTTAATGGTCCCGATGCAACACCTCCAGAATCAAATGCAATTCCAGAAAATAATGGTGGACAAAAAATCATAAGAACCATTGCAATTACATAGCCTGGAATTAAAATATACTTCAAATCAAAATTTGAAACGCTGCGCCATATTGCAAGAGCGATGGCAACAGCTGTTCCACAAGAAAGGAATATAAGCAGCAATTTTCTTTTTATTGTACCACCAGAGACTTGTTCAACCTGTTCACTTAAACACCATACAGCAGGTTCGGCACAAACTATTATTGCACCAAAAAGCAAGCCAGTAACAATTAACAAAACAACCCACCAGCCACCTTGTGTCTGTGCAAGATAGCCCATTTTTATTCCCAGGCTTTGACCAGCTTGCATAAATCCACCATTAACACCTGTAAGAAAAATTGATAACCCTATAAAACTGTAAATAAATCCGATTACAATTCTGACAATCTGAACCAGAGTCATTTTTAATAAGGTTAAATCAAAAAAAATAAATAAGCCAAATAAAGGAGCAATACTGATTAATGTTTCTTTTATGGAAACTATGAAGCTTTTTCCAAAAGGTGCAAATATGTTTTTTAAAGAAATACTATTTTCAACTGCCAGTTCACCAGCCTGTTCTACAATCAAAACATCATTTAGATTATTCATTCCTTTTTGATTACAGATTATTGCATATAAGAGAACTGCCAATACCGGCCCGATTGAAGTAATTCCTGTTAAACCAAAACTATTATCTTCATCAGAACGAACAGACGAAACACCAAGTCCTAATGCCATAATAAATGGAACAGTCATTGGTCCTGTTGTTGCTCCACCAGAATCAAAAGCTACACCCAAAAATTCTTTTGGAGCCAGCATCACAATTACAAACACAATCGTGTATGAAATAAATAAAACCCACTTTATAGAAAGATTCAGTACAGTTCTAAGAAGCCCTAACATAATAAAAAGGCCAACTCCAGCCGCAATTGTAAATGTAAAAACAGTCTTATTTACAAATGGATAAATTCCATTAACCTGTTTTGAAAACACTTGTATATCTGGTTCTGCAGATGTAACAATAAAACCAATAGCAAATGCGGCCAATAGCAAGAGTGTTATGTTTCGTTTTTTTGTAAGTTCTGCACCAGTTCGTTCCCCCATAGGCTGAATTCCCAAATCAACACCTAAAAGAAAAACTGTAAGGCCTAAAATAAGAAAGAGACCGCTAATGAGAAATCGGATTAAAAAGATTTTTTCTATAGGAACAACTGTTAAACCAAGTAAAAGAACAATTGCCATTACTGGTAATACTGAAACAGAATTTTCCTTTAGTTTCAAAAGAATATTCATATATTAAATATACAAATTTTATTCTATTTTTCAAATACTTTAATTAATTCACAGAATTTTTCATAAGAGTTTCATTATTTTATCTCTTACCAAATTCTTACTTTTGATTTTATTTGATTATGCTATAATTAAAGTATAAGAAACAAAAATCAAACATTTGGAGGCAGATTTATGAAAAAAAGATTTTTTATTTCAATTTTGTTAACAGCTTTTTTTGTACTTCCAGTTTCTGCTTTTGAACATGGACCTGTTATTGGCGGTGGAGCTGTTGGAGCTATAAAACCTTATGCCTATGAATCCCTTGCATATAAATTGGACTGGGATTATGTAGATATAGACTTTGGCGTAAGAGTTCTGGAAAACATTCTTTATAATAAGAATGAGCCGCTAATTAGCCTTGAACCAGGAATTAACATTTACTTTGGATCAGACAAAGCAAGCTACTACATTGGAGGAGGTTTCTTTGTTACACCAGGGTTCTCAAGCGAAATCGCTGGATACGCAAGAACCGGTGGTGTATTCGGAGGCTGGGATTGGGGTATAGGCAAAGGCAGCTTAGACATTGGCCTTGAAATGTCACCTACAATTTGTTACATTGAGGGAGATGATGAGCTAGAATCTGGATTAAGTTCTGTTATCGGAACAATATTTAATATTTTAAAACTAAACCTTGGTGTAACTTACTTTATCCCAGTTGGAAAATAAGTTACTTTGATGTAAAAGCATCCCAACCTTTTGTTTCAATGCCGCTAACCCATTTAGCGGCATATTTTTTTGCCCCTTCCAGGTCGTGATCCCGATAATTACCACACTCGGCTTCTGTAGTTGCAGGAACAGGCTTATCCCAAACTGCAACTTTTCTTAAAACATTTAACAAATGATTTGCAATTTCTTCTTCTGAAGGGTCACCCCAAACAGTAAAGTAAAAACCAGTTCTACATCCCATTGGAGAAAGATCTATAACACCTTCCATTTCATCACGAATATATTCTGCCATTAAGTGTTCCAGAGTATGAATTGCACCTGTACTCATGAATTCTTTATTGGGCTGACAAAATCGAATATCAAATTTAGTAACAATGTCTCCCTTTTCTCCAGTTTTTTTTGCAGCAAGTCTAACAAAAGGAGCAATTACCTTTGTATGATCAAGATTAAAACTATCTACATTATATTTCATTATTATTCTCCAAGAATTTCCATAATAAGATTTGCACATGCTGCTGCACATTCATCTTCATTAAATTCATATGTATTACCAGCAGAATCATCTGCACAATCTGAAAGACAACGGATAATTACAAAAGGTACTTTATTAATTGCACAGGCATGAGCAATTGCAGCCCCTTCCATTTCCACACACATTGGCTGGAAATTTTCAATAATCTGATTTTTTAAATTTTTTTCCCCAATAAACTGGTCACCAGAAGCAACAGTACCCATTACAATTTTGTGATTAGCGGCAAAAGATGATTTATTGAATGCGGCAACAGCTTTTTCACCTAATTCTTTATCAGCAGTAAAATACTGCTCAAAACCAGGAAGCTGCCCTTTTTTATATCCAAAAATAGTTATATCAACATCATGATAAACAGCTTGTGTAGAAACTACAAAATCAAAAACCCCAAGACCTTTTCCAGAAGCACCTGCAATTCCTGTGTTAATTATTTTTTCTACACCAAAATGCAAAGCAAGATACTGTGCACATAAAGCGGCATTCACTTTTCCAACACCACTTTTTACAACCACAACATCTTTACCACAAAGGCTTCCTGCATAGTATTTTAAACCACCATATTCAGTAATTTCTGCATCTTTAATGTTAGCCACAAGAGTTTTTACCTCTGTGTCCATTGCTCCAATAATACCAATCATTATAAATTCCTATTTGTCTTCTTTTTCTATTTTTTTATAACGATTAAGAACGTCCTGTGTAAGTTTATCTTCTAAATGGAACTTTCTGATTATTAATCTTACAATTGCAGAAAAAACCATAAAACCTAAGATTAATCCACCAATAAACTCTGCAAACATAAGAACCTGCATAATTTTTGGTGCCCATTCATTATCTTTTCCACAAATCAATGAAACTAAGATTAAAGAAACAACAAACATTCCTACAATTATTGCCAAAGTTACAACAATCTGAATGATTACTGTAAAAAATAAAAATATATTTGTGTTACGCTTTTTTCTTGTTGCTTCAATTCTTTCTTTTTTCTGTTCAGGGGTTAATTCGTATTCTTCCATTTTATCCTCTTATTTTTAATGTTATTTATTATTTTTTTCTTTTTTATCTTTTACCGCAGCTACAATCACTGTAATTGCAAGGAGAATTCCGCAAACGACGACAGCTGCATCTGCAATATTAAATGTTGGCCACCGTTCCATGCTTAACAAATTTATTTTTGAATCAAGGCCAAACCATTTAACATCAATAAAATCTACAACGCCATCAGGTCTGAAAACCCTATCAATAATATTTCCAAAACCACCACCAATAATTCCTGCTACAGCCCATCGCTGCAAAGGAGTATACTCATCACTCTTAATCATAACAATAATAAGAGCTATAAGAACAAGAATTGGTATAATAGAAAACAATGCCCTTCTAACACCATCATTCCAGCCGGCACCAATACTAAATGCAACACCTGTATTTCTGATATGAATAATCTGTAAAAAATCCCCTAATAACTGAGTTCCAAAGGTCATGTAAGTTCCTGGCTGAATTGGATACAACTTAACAATTATTGCTTTTGAAATTTGATCAGCTAAAATAATTATGATTGCCAGCAAAAATGGCAGAATTTTTTCTTTAAAATATTTTTTTTCCATGGGTTTAAATATACTAAAGATTAGTTGGAACATCAACGAAAATACATTCTATCCCAAGTTCTTTTTCAACCTTCTCCATTACTAAGCTTACACCAACAGTCTCTGTCTCGTAGTGTCCACCACCTATCACATTAATCCCCATTTCCCTGGCAAGATGATAATCTTCATGAGCGAATTCCCCAGTAATATAACAATCAAGGCCTTGTTCAATTGCATCTGCTACATCATCACTAGCTCCACCAGAAATAATTCCCACCGTTTTTATTTTTTCTTTACCAAGTGAAAGTACAGAGCGTGGAGTAACACCTTTTCTTAAAACCCGTTCAGCAAGTTCGTTAATAGTAAGTTCTTCTGAAAGTTCCCCTTTAACACCCAGAACCATACCACGCCAGGTTCCAAAGGATTCACAATTTATTAAACCAAGACGAGCTGCTAATCCCCAGTTATTTCCATAAGGATTATTTGCATCAAGAGGAATATGATAAGCACATAAAGCCAGGTCATTTTTAATAAAAGTGGAAATTCTTTTATAAAAAGAGCCTGTTATTGTCTGGCAACCACCCCAAAACAAACCATGATGAACAAACAATAAGTCGGCACCTGCTTCTGCTGCCTTTTTTGCAGTTTCTTCACAAGCATCTACTGCAAAAGCAATTTTCTTTATTTGTTTTGATTCTGGTTCAGAGTTTTCAATCTGAATGCCATTAAGGGAAATATCAGATGGAAAATCTTCTTTTTTTAAAAAACTATTAAACCAGTTATTAATTTCAACTAATGTCATGCAAAACTCCTATAAAGTACTCCAGGCATTTCTAATTGCATTGGAAGTTTTTAAAACAAGATATTTTGTAATAAATCCGTGCTTATCTCTTTTTTCACCAAGTTTTTTTGCTACTAAAGGATTTGTCATTTCTACACAGCCATATCCTGTTGTTTTATATTCAGGAATTGAATCAAGGTAAAAAGAGCCTGTTGAAAGCTCTGGATTTTCAGCTACAAATTTTTTTACACTTTCACTAGAAAATCCATCAGAAACAAAAAAGAATTTACAGTCTTTTCCATATATTTCCTGCAGCAAAGGAATCATTCCTTTACACTCAACATAAACATTATATTTATAACCAGCAAGATTTTTACTGAATTCTTCAGGTTTATTTAAGCTTTCATTACAAAGATGATATGAACGGGTTGCTTTATAGAATTTTGACTGATAATTCCAATTTAAATCATTTGTATAAAAATCAAAAGTACACACTGTATAACCATTCGCGGCAAGTAACTGAAGATATGGTTTATAAGCAGCACTATCACCACGCTTATCGGAAATAAATACAACAACATTTTTTGAACTGTCAATAATTAAATTTGATTTATATTCATGGAAAAATGCTGTTCTATGTGAAAAAATTTCGGGTTCAGTAAATCCATTTTTAAAACTTCCTTCATAAGCAATAGAACGTTCAGAAATATTACTTTTTTTAACATTAACAGTAACTTCTCTATTAATTGAACAAAAAATAAATGAAAGTAAAATTAAAAAGGAAGCAATTCCACAAGAAATTTTCATAGGAATACTATAATAATCTATAAAAAGCTTGTTTCTGTTTCGAATAAATGCAGGAATATTTAGGCAGAAAACAAGAATTGCAAGTAACACAAGTTGTATTTCAAACATGGAAATGCCATTTGCAAAACAATTTGCTACAGCAAGAATAATTGCAATTGGAGCCAGAATTACCAAAGAATCATGTTTAACACTTTTATTCAAAAAAACACGAGCCGTATTTATAATCAAAATACAATAAATAACTAATTCAGCATAAAATTTCATTATTTTCCTTCTTTATCATCAATTTCTTTATTTTTTCCAGCTAATCCAGAAATTTTTGAAAAAGTTTTTTCCAGATATTTTGCCTCACTTTCGCTTAATGCAGCACGGGAAAGAATGTTTCGCCAGAATGCTTCCATATCTTCACGGCCCGGCATTTTGAAAAATCCAACTTTTTCCAGATTATTGGAAATATTCTGTACAGTTTCATCAAGACGATTCAAATGAATTGGCGTTACACCAGCCACCTTTTTGTTTTTTGATTTTAGACTTTCTCTAAAAAGATGATAACTCATAATCTGAACAGCATGAGACAGATTTAGGGAACCAAAATCATCACTGGAAGGAATTGTAACACCAATGTTACACTCATCAAGCTGCTCATCTGTTAATCCTGTTCGCTCGTTTCCAAAAATTACCCCAACTTTACCTGCAGTTTCCCCTGCCTTTTTAGCAAACTCTTCTGGCAGAAATAATTTGCCTCTTTTTTTTCCACGCCGCCGAGTTGTTCCAGCACAAATGACACAATCAGCAGTAGCTTCCTTTATAGAATTATAAAACCGGGCTTTATCGAAAATGTATCCTGCATGAATTGCCAGCACATGAATATGGTCCAAATCATAATCAGCTTTATTACCAACAATCCTTAAATCTTTAATATCATTATTTGCCATAGCTCTACAAGCTGCACCAATATTACGGCTTTCATCAGGATGATCTAAAACTATAACAATATTATTTAAATCCATTTTTACACTCTAAAACGAAACAATATAAATCCAAAGGAAAATAACTACAACAATCATTTTCATGCCTGTACCACAAAGAAAACCTAAAAATGCACCCCAGGCAGATTTAAATGCAATGGAATAATTCCAGTCGGTATGAATTAATTCACCAACTAAAGCTCCAATAAAGGGTCCTGCAATAATTCCCAATGGTCCGGCAAAAAGTCCAATAATTAATCCTATAGTAGACCCCCAGGTTGCAGCCTTACTGCCACCAGATTTTTTTGTCATTAAAGGAGGAAGTACATTGTCAAGAATAGTAATCACCACAGCCACAATTGCAGTTATGAGTAAAGTCCATTTTGAAATATTATTGTATGAAGAAAACCTTGCAGACAGTAAACCAAACCAGGCTAAAGGAGGTCCTGGAATAACTGGAAGAAATGAACCAAAAAATCCAACAACTATTAAAATTGCCGCTACTATTGAAAGAACAAGAGATAAAATGTCTATTGCCATGAAAATCCTCTTGTTCTATTTTAGAGGATTTTTTCTTATTTTTCAGTATTACCAGACAAATATTTTCTGATTTCTTCTACAAATTTTGTTTTTTTTGCCATGTCAGTCTGAAAACATGCATTTGCAATATCTGGCGCAGGTCCTGAAGGAGCGATGGCAGCAAGATAGCGGACATCATCGGCTTGAACATCGAATGCCCTGCATCTGGAATTGACAGGGGCAAGTTTTGTTTCATCGCTTAAATATGATTGATTTTCATCACTAACTAAACTTTGCAAAATCTCTTCTGCAATTTCTTTTTTTGATGCTGCTGAAAGATTTACAACACAAACTGCAGGTGCAATTAAACAGTGATCTTCTTTTACAGAAAGAACTGGCATTCTGTCTGCTTCATATTCTCGCATTATTTTTACATCCATTTTTCTGTGATTAGAAAGGGACGAAAATAACACACCAATCTGTTTTTCAGAAGCATATGTTTTTACATCCTTGGCAGTTGCATTAGTCCAGTTGGCAATAGATAAATCATTGGGAACATAAGCAGCAAGGCCATCCATTATGTATTTTAGTGTGATTGAAGTTCCTAAAGTTGATGAATAACCAATTTCCTGTTCCCAAACCTGATAGAAATTTCCATATTTGTTTATTAAAGAAACAAGTTTTTTATATCCTTCTGTTCCACATAAAGCTTCTGCCTGAACACTAATTAAACCAAGCAATGTGTCATCATCCTTACCTTCTGTGAAAAATGGAATAAATACCTGATTTTTCATAGCAAAAAGATAATTCATGTAATCTACAAAGGAAGCAGGAAAATCTAAACCAGAAGCATTTTGTGCCTGTGATAAATATGCCAGCTCATAATGATTAAGAAGAAATGGAAGAGCATTTTTTTTGTCCACAGTTGAAATGAGCATTTGAGAACAAGCAGCAGGAATATCCTTAGAATATTTTGCCAGCTGCTCCACAGAATTCCCATTCCATGAAAAATACAAATCATACTTTTTTGCAATTTTCTTTGCATTAAAATCTTTTTCTGCTAAATCATCAAACTTAAGTTTTCCATCATAATTTTGAATGATGATTTCTTTAAGAGGATTTTTTATTTCATCTTCCAGATTATAAAAAGCTACCTTAAAAACTTTATTATTCTGATGATTTATAAAACCTCCAATTCCCGCGCCCACCAAAACCAAGACTGCAAGAATTGAACAAATTATTATGATTCTCTTTTTCATAAAAATCCTTTGCCTTCTATCTCATTTGAGCAGTTTCAATGTTGTCACCAGAAGAGCCATGCTTAATAGCATATCCTAAAACAGGATTTGAAGTACCATTTCCATATACCTGACCATATGAACTTGAAGAATAACCATTTACATTGTTTCTTGTCGATGATTGTCTTCCAGATACGTTTGGTGCTGTTATTTCACCATCTGAAGTTTTCCATACACCAATATTAATATCATTATGAAGATTACTTTGCATTTCCACAGTATTTACTGTAGGAACAATTGAACATTCCCATGAGCCTGTAAATTCATCATCAATAGTACCATCAGAAATATTAGTTGTAAAACCAAGAATAAGTTCTTCTGAATCTACCAAAGTTTCCCCAACATAAAAAGCCATTTTTGGTCTAATAGATGAAGTTGAATAATAACCAATATATGGAACAATTCGAGCTCCGTTCTTTGCTACATCAATTGTAAGATTTGAACCAACAACTCCATTACCATCAACAATACAGGTCATAAATGAACTTGAACCTGAAGGAATGCCTTTATTGGATGCTGGAAGATATGCATAACACAGATCGAGGTTTACAGGATCATATGCTGCAATATGAACTCCACCAAATGAATCAACTGTAACCTTACAATATTCACCAGCTTTTGCCATATCACTAGTCTGATTAAATATACTGTCTACATAAGTCCAGTTTGTAGGATTTTCAATAGGATTTGTATTATAGGCATATCTTAAAACAGCATTATTTGTATCGGTAGATTGGTCATACCATACAGCAACAACAGTATCTGTTGAACCTGTCACATTAGCAGGAATAATTCCGAGACTAAGATATGAACCTGCACCTTTACCAGTAGTTCCACCAGCTAGCAAAGTTACATTATCAATATTATATTCTTGTGGGGCTGATTTTGTAGCTGTATCTAAGAATGTTCCAAAAGATCTTCTTGTTTCAAAGATTTTTACATATACATCACCTGATAATTCTTTTACATTAGTTCCATTGCATTTTATTATGTTATTTGAAATCTTTTTTGCTACTCCAGGGAATTGAGTATTATCTGATTCAGCTGTAAATGCAATATAGTCACCACTGCAATAGTAACCATTTATTGCATACTGAATTGCACCATTTTCTACATTTCCATTTTCATCACAAAGATAAAATACATAATCGTTCCATTTATTAGATTCATTACTTAAAGAATCATCTCCTACAGTTAATTCCATCCATCCACCGCGGTTATTATCTCCATCTACACCAATAATTTTTCTGACATGTGAAGTTGCAGTTTCTCCACCTGTGTGACCAGATTTGAATCTTATTTCATCATTAATTGCATCGTAATATGCCAAATACAAATTGGTTCCTCCATTACTTGTTGATGAAATAATAGATGGAGATTTTATTCTTTGCTTATCAAAATAATTTACACTATTTGTTTTCTGTGCAATTTGTTCCAAGCGAAGGGAATTTATACCCTCATAAGAACCTGTTTGTGTATGACTTCCTATGCCCCATTTACTAGACATTAAAATAAATCTATCTGAAGAAGATTCATTAATATCTCCACCAGCACCTACAGCAAATGAATTACCGTAATCATCATAAGTAAATCCAACAGAAGTAAAGAAGTCGTAACTTGCAGTCCAATACTGATATGAGTAATCTTCTACAGATTCACTTCCGCCCATACTGAAATACAAAGGACCATTTACAAAAGCGAATCCAATTTTGCCATCTGTAGGACGAATCTTCATTACAGGCTGTTCAATTTTTCCTGAAATTGGAATTGCAGCAGCACTGTTGAATTCCCAAACATCAAAGTAAACATCATCTGTAAGAAGATTGTTGTTATCTCCATTTGGCTGACGGTTATATGCATATGAATTGTAGTTTGCAGAACTTAAAGCTTCAGTTACAGAGCCTTTTGCGTTGTTGTTGTTTGAATTATTCAAAGTACTAACGCCGCTTACTGTAAGAGCGAATGCTCCAGAAGCTTTAGTTGCAGTTGCTTTTAGTGAATCTGCTCCAATTGAAACATACTGACCATAAATATCAGAACCACCTGCCAGAGAAATTGCACTGCCTCCATTTGGAGTATAATTTGCTTTTACAGTATCATTTCCAAGGTTGAACCCATAAATCTTAATAGTTTCACCACCAACTGTTGTTCCAGAAGTTTTTCCATCAAAATCTTTTGTTACAACACGAACAGGATAATGTCCATTTGAAGTTCTGCTTGTTGTAGACCATTTGCTTTCCTTTTTCTGTAAAGCAGACATTGCTGTATAAACTTTTGTAATGTATGGAACAATGTCCATTGTGTAAGTACCACTTAATGTGCCAGTTCCAGTGTCCCCACCAGACTGAGTTACTGATGCATTTGTAACAACAGCAGCATTAGCTGTATATACAGGAGCTTTTTTTGTTGAATCCCATTTTGGACTACCCCGATCTGTTGCTTTTGCAGTAACTTTTACATCCCTGGCAGCTACACCTTTTATTTTTGAAGAATCTATGTACATTGTCCAATGAACAACATGTCCATAATCCTGACTGTTATAAGGAACTATAGATTTACGGTTTTTTGTACCTGCTGTCATAGCAGCTTCATCATCTTCCGTAAGTGTAATTCCAGCATCAAGCAAATCTCCATAAGTTGCCTGTGTAATTTCACTTGCCCAGCCAGTAGCAGGAATTGAGTAAACTGTTACATCATCATCATTTTGATTTGAAGACAGAGGTGTTGTTGTCCAGGTTGCTGAGTCAAAAATATAAGTTCCGATTATCATTGATTCATTTGCAGCAACATTACCAAATTCTTTATTGAAAGAAACTGTAATTCCAGAAAGTAAGGCATTATCCTGGGCAATACCTTCTAACTTAACTGCCCCGGAAACTTTTGGCTGTTTATCTGTACCAGTTATGTCACTACTGATTTCAATATGACCATTCTGTGTGCTTTCCTGGAACAAACTGTTACTATTTTTGTCATTCCAGTAGAATGGCTTAATCCATGTTTTAGCACTTTCGCTTTCACGAAGGCTTACATTCATAATTACATCAATAGAAGCATTATTACTAATTCCAGCATCTTTTGTTAATCCTGGAGTTGAGTCACCAAACTTAAATGAGAATTTCTTATTATTGCCATCCTTTATCAGGTTTGTATCCTGACCATTAGTTGTACCAATAAAATCAGAAACATTAAGTTCAATATTTTTTGACAAAGTTGCAACCTGATCATTTGTACCAGAAGCAATAACTACAGGTGTTGATACAGTTCTCTCTGCCGTTTCATTCCAAGTTAATCCAGAAGAATGATTATAAACTGCATATGTATAACTTAAATCCCCGTTACCACCAACCAATTCTGGTTTCATAACAGTTTTACCCTTTACTGTTAATAATGATTTTGGAGTTCCCAAAGCTTCATTTTGAGTTGGGAAGGTTACCTGAGTTACAATATTATCTGATGAATCATAACCAAGTGTATATTTTCCACTATAGGTTTTAATAAATTCATCTGCTGCAACTTCACCATCGCCATTTTCATCTGTACCAATCATCATACCAGCAATGCGAGGAGCGTTGTTACTTACAGTTCCTGCATATGAGTATTCTGAATAGTTTCCAGCTCCATCAAATGCAATAACATGAACTGTAATTGGACCATCTGGCAAGTTTTTAGAGTTTACAGCAGCATCAAAAATCCAGTCTGTTCCCTGCTTTGTAAAGGTTTCCGTAATTAAGTCGCCATCATCTGAAGCACGAGCAGGATAATATCCATAACCATAAGCCTGGGTCGTATCACTTGAAATCTTTCCTGTATTTTTTTCACCACCATTATCAATTACATTACACAAACCAATATATGCTGTGACAGCTCCTGTACCAAGGTTTGCATCACTGCTGTTGCCTTTAAGTGTAAGAACATTACCAGCCTTTTTATCAATAAGATAAATTACACCATTGATTTTTATAAGACCTTTTTCATGAACATTAGGATTATCAGCTGTGTAAGTAAAGGTATTTCCATTAACATTTCCGCTAATTTCTTTCCAGTAAATTCCTTCTGAAAGTGTAAGAGATGAATCATAACCAATTATTGTATTTCCAGAAGCCACATCCTTTGTTTCGTTTCCGGAGTTATAAATCATTACATCAAATAAGTCTCTTGTATTTGTGGCAGAAGCTGAATGTTTATTATATGTTGTAGCTGATTTTGCATACAAATTGTAATCCAAATCTCGTGTAAAATAGAAAGCAACTCTTGTTACACCAGACTGGGCAATAGTATTGTTTCCTTCTACAGCATCTTCTTCACTAGCAACTGAGCCGAATGAATAGAAACCATTTGAGTTTTCAACTTTATCATCAAATTTAACAAATACGCTATCATTCTTATTTGTTTTGATTACAGGAGCCTTATTATCGTAAATAACACTGAATGTGTTTTCATCAGCCAATGCTGTACTTGTGTTTTCAACAATTCTATAAGAAGCAGTTGAAGTACCAACTGTTCCTGCAGTTTTATTTCCTAAAGGAATCTGGAAATTGTAATCATATACTGTTTTTCCGCCTGCTGTTCTTGCAACTTTTTTGAAGAAAGAACCGTCAGTTGCAGAAGTAACTTCATTTCCAGCCGCAGTCACAACATTCTTATTGTTATAAGTAATTGATTTTAGACCACTGTCATCATCAACAAATTTACCTTGCAAGAACCAGATTCCACTAATGCTCATTCCTGCAGAATAAGCCTGAGATTTAGCAACTGTACCACTTGAAACTGTACCATCTGTACAAACTTCACCACTAGAACCAGATTTATAATACTGAACCATTACCAGTGATGTTCGTTCAACATATGGACTTTGAGCATCAATAATAATCTGCTGAGTAACAGGTGAACTTTTGTGAATAACAGCTGCACCATTTACAGTATCCTGATCTGTTGCATAGATTGTAAGATAAAGGTTTGCAGTTCCAGAAGTAGGATTAAACTCTTTATTTACGTTGATTGAAAGATTCCAGGCCTGACCATTAATTGGCACCATAATACCGTAATCAGAAACATCAGCATTCTCAGATAATGCATTAATCTGTGCCTTTGTCTTTTGAGTATTTGTACTTATCTGTCCAAGAGTATAATTTGCATTATTAAGTTTTTTCAAATCTGCAGCAGTAAAACCTGCATTACTTGAAGCTATCTGAACCCATGCATATTTTGCACCGTTATTATCTGTGGCAATACCTGAAAGAGGGATTGTACCACTAAGTTTTGGAGGTTCATATTCTGTTGTAGAATTTTCCTTCAATACATCTGAAGGATAGCTTAATGCAACAGCAGGTCTTTCACCTTGTGGATCAACTTTTACAGTCTGATTAACGATTTTAGTATTTCCACATTCATCAATTGCCTTAATCCAAACAACAAGTTCAGTTTCATCCTTATAAGTATTAGCTTTAATGGCATCTTTTGTGGTAATACCAAGGAAATCTTCTGTCAGATAATCTGCAAATTTATTTGTATGATCTGTTTCATCACCACCATCAAAATACAGGAACCAGTTTGTACCAATATCCTCTTCCTGGAACTGAGTCCATTTTGTTGCAAGGATATTGTTGCTGTCATCTTTTTTTGATGCAGTATTTGAATTTGGCTCAATTACAGTGTCTGCATATTTTGAACCAGAAGAGTCATTTCTTCTAGAAACAGCCCAATATAATTCTGCAGTTTCATTTAAACCACCACGAATTGTTTCTTCTGAACCAATCAATAAAGAAGGTTTTGATATTGTAACAACAGGATTAGTATTATCCACAGAAACATTCATTGATTTTGTTGTATGTTTTCCAGCTTTGTCATATACATCATAATTTAAAGTCTGAATTGTTGGAGTTTCAGCAGTTCCTACCAAAATTTCACCAGATTCCCATTCATTTTTAGCAGTAGGTTTAAAATCTGCTTTTGCACTTGCAGCACAAGTAAACTTTACAGAAGTTCCATTATTCAAAGTTACAGTAATCTTGTCAGGATCAATTTCGTTGGCAGACTGAGCATTAATTTTCATTTTAAATTTAGTATAAATGCCGCCAACTTTACGCAAACTGTCAGTAAACTCACTCCATTTATTAGTTTCTTCGTTATAAACAGAGAAGGTTGCATCTGTAACTTCTGGATCTTTCAATACAAGATTGAATTTCAAAGTACAATCATTTGTAGAATAAGTATTTTTTCCATCAGTAATTTTTGGTTTATTTGTTGTTTTTGAGACAAAAGGATTATTCTTTTCTACTGTATCTACAATTTTAAAGTAAACCGTGTTTGCACCTTCATTTTTAACATTGATTTCCCATGCATTTCCAACTTTCAATGTTGCTTTTGTATAAGAATTACCATCAAAAGAATAATAAACTTCTTTTACGCCATCATCATCGCTTACATAACCACTTAATGTTGAATTATGAAGATATAATGTTGCTGTAGAATTTTCAGCTGCAATTTCCAGATTTGTAAGATGGATTATAGGTCTGTCTGAGTCCTGATTAATGAAAACTGTTATTTCGTTTTCTATTGGATTTTCATCATTTGTCTTACTACCAGAATTACCTGCCGCATCTGTTACAATTCCGCGGAATTTATATTCCCCATCATCAAACTTAGTTGTGTCAACATTGAAGCTCCAGTTTGCAATGTCTGATTCACTTGTACCTGCATTGTCTGTAGTTAATGTTTCATAAACTTTCCATGCAGTTTCATTTTTCTTCTGATACTGCAATGTAACAGATTTTAATACAGTATTATCTTTTGCCGCACCAGAAATTGTAACAGTACCGTTTACCTGTAAACCTTCAGTGATATCATCTGCATCAATAAGAGGTTTAATAGTAGTAGTTGGAGCTTCAGTATCTTTCTGAATATTTACTACATTTTCTTTTGTTAAGTTTCCAACCTTATCGTAAATATCAAGTTTGATTGTCTGTCTTGCTTTTACAAATTGGCTAATAGTTGTCCAAGGAATTTCAACTTCCCACCATCCATCCTGTTTTAAAGTTGCCTCATGAATTGTATTTTCATAAGAGTATGATACCATACCAATTCCACTACGCTTTTCACCTTCATCTTCTGCTGTCACAGAAATTTTCACAAAACCATCTGTCTGTACATAAACCGTATCTGCATTTCCATTATTTATTAATTTTTCACTAATTCCTTCTGGGGCTTCAGTATCAACCATTACACCTTTATTTGAAATAGTTTCATTACCAGCAGCGTCCACAACTTTTACATAAATAGTATTTTCACCCTGTTGATTACATGTAACTGTACCAGTCCATTCTGTTTCGCCTTTTACAAGAGAAGACCAGCTTCCAGTTTTATTTGTAGCATCATAATTTGTACACCATTCTACAGAAGAAATTTCACTTTCATTATCTGATGCAACAACTTTAATTGGTAACTGACTCTGATTGTACCAGTATTCTGCTTTATCTTCTGAAGTTGCAAGCTTTACATCATAACCAATTACAACTCCAGAATTATTTTTTCTTACAAATTGTTTTTCACTGTAAATTGTTTTTTCATAACTTGTATTTGCATTAATATCAAAACTATCTACAGAAGGTGCATTAATATCAATTTTAATATTTCTAATAATCTGATTTATTTTGCCAGCACGATCTGTTACTTCAAAAACAAGTTTATACGAAGCTACATCGTTATTAAAATTTGCAGCATTAAAAGTATAGAACCAAGATCCATCCTCATTGATGTCAATTTTTTTCGACTTATTTTTTGATGAATCCTTTGAATTTTCAACATTTACAGAAAGTGATGAAACTTCCCATTTATCTGATACAATTCCTTTAAATGATAAAGAGCCTTCTTTTTTTACATAGCGGGTTTTCTCTTCACTTACGCTTGTTTCAGTAATTTCAGGTTTATCTGTATCTACTGCAATAAAGAATCCTCCAATATGAGGACAATCATCTTTGTTATGACCGTCGTTATCTTTGGCTGTAATTTGTACCCAATAAATACCGTCTGTAGCAGGAAGAACTTGCTTTAATGCATATGATGACTGACTCAGATTTTTGATTTCTACAGTATTTCCAACCTTAGTTGTTTTATCTTCCTTATAGAATTCAACCTGAACAGTCTGAAGTAAATCATCATCTGTAATTGTTGCCAAAAGGGTCTTGTTACCAGATGCATCAAAAACATTATCGTTTTCTTTTACTTTAGTTTTATCAGTTATTTGAGTAAAGTTATTTGGCACTAATACTGGAGCATCAGTAGACTGGTCAATAAATAAAGGATCATTTTTATTAAATTCAGATGAATCATATTCGCCAACATTTCCTGCTTCATCAGTTGCAATTAATTTGATAATGAAAGTATGCTCATCTAAGATTTCTTTACCATCAGCTGCTACAGTTCCATCAGATTCATATTTTGAACGAGTATTAATTTCTTCATTTACAGTATATGTTTTACCTAATGATTTTCTAAATAAAACATCTCCATCTGCCGCATAAGAAACTTCGTATTCTACTTTCATTAATGCTGTATCATCAACATTACCTTGGAATTTAATTTTTCCGTTTACCGCAGTTCGTTCAACTTCAGAGCCACCATTTAAATATTTTTTAATGGTAGTTGGAGAAATTGATGAAATATTTACCACAGGCTTTTTAGTATCCACGTGAATTTT
>JAHAZJ010000210.1 GCA_018385315.1 Treponema sp.
ATTCGGATTCAGTAATAATGTTTTCTGGTGGACTTATATTTTTACTTTCTTTGGTAATGTGATTCTGCATTATGTAATTGATATTTTAAGAACACATGTCAGAAAAATCACATGGTTTGTAGATCAGCTGCTTCATTGCTTTCAGGTTATTTTAATGGTTGCTGTTCTTGGCAGCTTCTAGAATTTAATTATGAAAGATGTACAAGAGGTGCATTTTTTATTGTTTTGAATTTTTTACAATTTCCGCTTCGCTTGCTCTTAAATAAAGAGGACCATCAAAATCTTTAATTCCCGGTTGGTTTTTAGAAATCATGTCTTCTGCAATACTGAATAATGCTTCCGCTGTTACAATATTTGTTTTAGGAGTCAGAATTTTAATTTTTTTATTTTGAGCAATAATTATGTCTTTTAACTTATTTGCATCTGGTCCACATACAATTAATTTTTTTATCTTTTTTACGTTTTTAATGATTATATCTGTATCCCAGTCTCCATCTTTCATAATAGTTTTATTTTTATCAGAAAGATTTGCATAATATTTATTTTTATTAGCATCTATTGCCGCAAGAACAGGTAATTCAAAATCTTTAAAACAGTAAGCATGCATAGTTAAAGTAGAAATGCCATAAACAGGAACGTTATAAGCTAATTCAATTGCTTTAACAGCTGAAATACCTAGACGTAAGCCTGTAAAGCTTCCAGGTCCAAGAGTAATAGCTGTGTAATCTAATTCTGATGGTGACAATAAAACTTTTTCTAAAGCATAATCAATTGCAGGAACAATTGATTCCGACTGTTTCATTCCAATATCATAAATGCTGGTAAAAATCTTATCATCATTTTTGGCAGAAATCATTAATCTGCTTACTGCACAATCTATACTTAAGGCTTTCATAATATTTCCTTTATTTTATTGTTTCAAAATCAATCTTATCATTATTCCAGTTATCAATTTTTATGATTCTTGATCCATCTTCTTCAGGTGTAATACTTAAAATAATTGTTTTTGAAGGAAGCTCATCCATAATTTTTTCGCTCCATTCAATAATTGAAACACCATCTCCATAAATCATATCATCTGTACCAAGATTTATAAAATCTTCTCTACCTTCAAGACGATATACATCCATATGATATAATGGCATTTTTCCATAATATTCGCTGATTAAACAAAATGTTGGACTGGTTATAGTATCATTTATTCCAAGGGAAAGTGCAATTCCTTTAGTAATAGTGGTTTTTCCAGCTGCTAAAGTTCCTTGCATTGCAATAACATCACCTTTTTTTAGTTTTTCCCCAATTTTCTGACCTAAAAGGATAGTTTCTTCTGCTGTGTGAGTCTTATAAATTAACAAGGGAGTCTACCTTCTGTTTCTTCACTAAGAATGAAATCTATAATTGCTTTTTTTAATGGCAGTAAAGGGTAGTTAAGTTGGGGATATTTTAATAGAACAATAGATTTCCGTCCTAAAGGATCCATCTCGATTGAGAACTTAACTAAACCATGTTCTGTTGAGGTTGGAAGTTCTATAAAAATTTCTCCAGAATATTTTCTGATATAAAAAATCTGTCCTTCTTCTCTTTGAATGTCTTTAATCTCAACAACCTTCATACTAATAGAATACCTAAAAAAAATGGAGTTAGCAAGTAGGCAATAAAATTACAATTTATATTTGTAAACATATGCCAATATCTTGTTTTGGGCTTCAATACTAATATCAATAAATTGAATATGCAGTGCAAACAAACCTGCTGGTAGTTTTCTTGTTCCTTTAATTTTTCCAAGTATGTGTGATTCACTTGTGATATTAGGGAAAATTACAGCCAGATTTTGTTTTTCTGCAATTGGAAGGTTTGTTTTTATACAACAACCACCACCAGAAATATTTGATAAAGAGCCCTTATACTTTTTCTCGGAAATTTTATATGTTATATTTCCTGATTTATCTAATATTTTTTGAGCAGAAGAAAAATAACATATATCATCGAACATTTCACGTTTAAAGTGTCTGTGAGTTTCTGTAATAAGATTTTCAGAATGGGCAACATACATAGTTGCATTTCCATCTGGATTTTCCTGATATCGCATAATTCTTGTTACAAAATTGTGGGATAAGCCATTTTGGGATTTAAATGTAAATTTTATTCTGACAAGGATATCAGGCTTATTTTTTAAATTGTAAAAGAATTTTGGTATTTCTAAAGCAAAACAATCTTTTGTATTTGCAATCAGATTAAAAGGATATTGTTCCCCTTCTTCTGAAATGTAAAAAACAACAGTTGACAGTGGAATTTGACGAGTTGAAATATATTTTTTTGTTTGTGCAGAAATTAATTCCAGTGTGTAGTTTAATTTAAAAAATAAATTAATTTTGTCTTGAGATGCATTGCTTTTAATTAAATCAAAATATGCGTTTTTAAATATTTCCTGAACCTGGGTATTATCCTTAATTATGAATGAAAGATTTGGAATATTCTGTCTGTTGCATAATTCCATTAATAAAGCAGCTTCTTCTTTTGGAATTTTAAATTTTTCTTTTAGCTTTTTTATATCTTTTGCATTAGTAGGTCTTGTTCTTTCTTTTTCTAAATATTCTTCTGAATTGTAATAATTTGATATTTGTTTAGACAAGAGCCAAACTAAGAAGATAAGGGCTGCAATTAAGAGTAATACAATGATTATAATAAATACCGGTGCGTTTTGTCGCGCCATGATTGGTGAACCATTTGGTGAATAAGGCATTGCAGCTCCCAAAATAAAGCTTTAAATATTTTTTAAAGCTTCTGAAATTGCCTGTAATCTTGGGCAAATTTCATATTCTGATAAATCTCCAATTAAAACAGTATCGTTGGATTGAAGAGCCTGTTCGTAATCTAATAAAACCGGAGAAAACTCCTTAAAGAAATCATTAAAATTCATTCCATTGATTGATGTATTTGTAAATGTTTCTGGAAACAAAGAAGCAAGAGCAGCAATGTGACAAAGATCATCAATTGTATCCGCTAATTCTTTAATAGAGGTTGTAACATTTGTTGCTTTTCCATTTTGAAATTCAACAGGAATTTTTTCCATTTTCTTAGCTAAATCATCAAAACAGTTGGAAAGATTTTCAAAGGATTCCTTTATTGCAGTTTTTGTAATAACTGAAAATTCAAATTTAGTATTTTCGCCAAGTGGTTTATTTGCTTCGGAATCAAAATCTTCTGCGTTAATTTGTTTTCCATCAACAATAATTCCAATTACAGCAGCTTCATTTTCTTCACATGTAATTTCAAAAGAACGCAAAACATCACCAATAGTCTGTTCTGATTCCAGTTGTACATCAGTTTTGTTGCCATTTATATATACTTCAATCATTTTTATCTCCTAAAGCAATTCTAGTTTCTAGAATTATTTTGTTGCTTTGTAAAATTATTTATTGCATTCTGCTGTGATTCAAGACTGTTTAAGGAACCTTGCATTGTGCTGAATTTACTTCTTAATTGAGCCTCTTTCTCGTCCATTTGACTTTCCAATTTTGTAATTTTTGATTCGGACGTTTTGATTTTAGAATCAAGGGAAGAAGTTTTCATTGCAAGAATACCACCTGTTTGAGTATAGGCTGTTACTTCCTTATCTAATCTGTATGCAATTCCTGAATCAATAATCAAATCACCATCTGAATCATAGCCAAAAAGATTTCTAATTTCTTCAAGATTATTTTCTAATGCATCATCAAGTTTTTTTTCATCAATTTCCAAGTATCCTCTTAAGCGGCTTTGTGAATAACTTCCAGAATAACCTGATGCGTTAGTTGAAATACCAATTTGTGATAACATTGTAATAGTATCGTATTCAGAAGTGCGATAGGTGGAATTTATAATCGAAGCCATATTGCTTTTTACACTTGTTAATGTAAAATCTGATGCAAACATTCCTAATTGAGCTCTTAATTCTTCTTGTTCATCTTTTGTAAGATATGTTAATTCGTCAATTATCTCACTTTTATTTTGGGAAAGAATATTAATTCGTGCAACAGCCTGATTATATTTTCCCACAAATTCAATCAATGCATCCTTAGAAGCTTCTTTATCTGCTTTTACAGAAATTGTTGCGGCTTTTTCTGTTTTTTCATGAATGTGTAAGGTGATTTCTGGAACAACATCATCAATATCGTTTGTTGCTCTAGTGATTTTTATTCCTTCATATTTGATAGTACAATCACCAGCTTCCTCAATAGGATTGTTTGGTGTATAACCAACTTCTTCTGCAGAATCATAAGCAGAGAAAGCTGAAACTTCCAGAGAATAACCGGTATTCTCATTTCGTACCATAATAGATTTGATGCCTTCATACTCTGAAATTGGTAAATCAATAGTAATATCTGAATCAGAGAAAAGGCCAGGTGTAGAAATTAATTTTTCTGAACCATCGGGCATTACTGCATACAATACATTTTTATTGATAACAGGATCTAATTCTTTTTGTGGAATAATCTGTGCCTTTATTAAAGTTTCTGAATTTGTGTTTTTAACAACAATACCTTCAAATTCTGCAAACCCCGCATCTGGTATAACAGGTGATTCTGGTTGTTTATTTAATTCTTCTGTAATATCTGTTACGGCATTTGTTCTTACAGTAAATGTAATATGATTTGTTTTTCTATCTGAAACTTCTGCTGGTACAGCTAATTGAAAGGCTCCCCTTGGTGAAACAACAACAGTCCCATTAGAAATATTGGTTCTTGTTAATGATAGGGGAGGCATTTTTGTGGGTTCTTCCATATGTTCAGGAGGAACTGCCATAAATTCAGAAGAAGAGTTACCAAAATTGATTTTTTTAGCTTCAATAGCAGTAATCATTCCTGATTTTATGGCTAAATCTTTTGCAGCGCCTTCAAAAACAAGTTTGTTTTCTTTACCTGTAGCTAATGCTTCAATCAGTAAAGTCTTTTTACCTGCACTGGCTCCAATAACCATTGTTTTAATTACACCATTGCTTCTTTTGTTTAACGCATCAGAAAAGTTTTTAAGGGATCCGCCTTTCCAATTCATTGAAACTTCTTTGTCTTTTACTTTATATGTATATACTCCAGCTGGAACTTGAAAATCTGATTCTAATTCATCTGATAAAAAACGGTCTGAGGTTGCTGGATTTATAACTTCAACTTTAAAGCTTTGAATATCTGCACTTCTGGTTGCTGTTGCAGTTATAGCATCTTCATTTGTAGATGTTGTAATTTTACTGTTAAAAGGATTTTCATAAGAGTAAAGTGTTTTAATACTTTCTCTTAATGTTGTGAGTTGAGTGTTAATATCTCTCCAGGCTTGCCGCTCATTTTTATATGTTTCAAGTTGACTTTGTTCTCTTGTAAGAGGAATACGTTCAACCTGCATGAGTTTTTCTACTGTGTCATTTGTATTATAAGGGTCTGTAACACCTGGTATATTAAGTCCTGCCATAGTAATTGTCAGAAACCAAAATTAAGCCATCTGGTCGAATAAACTACCAATTGTCTGTCTAATGCGAAGCTTTAATTTTTGAATATCTTCTGACGGAATCTCCTTAAGCACTTGATTTGTGTTTGAATCTACGACTTTAATAACTACAGCACCTAAATCTTTATTAACGTTAAATTGTAATTTTCTACCATTAATAATTTCAGAAAGCTTTTCCAGCTGCTGTGTATCGGCTTTAATTTGAGCAAGATTCTGTTCTATGTTCTGGGCGACCTGTGCTCCATTAGGAGTTGTCTTTGAAATAATCTGAGATTGAACTGCAGATTTTTCAAAATTAATACCAGAGGTATAAAGTTGTTGCTGGCCATCCATTGCCATAGTGACCGATGAAGAAGTATTTATTGTGTTCATGGTTCACCTCTTTATTTCGCACTAAATGTGCATTTTAATAATTTATTAAATAATTATAAAAATCCCTTTTATAATATTTCCAATAAAAAAAAGCAGGAGAGGGGCGCAACCCCTCCTGTTTAATTCAAGTCAAAAAGATGACATCCAGAAATCTCTTTAACTTATTTGATAATCTACTGTAACAAACCTAAAACTGTCTGTGACTGAGAGTTTGCCTGTGCGAGCATTGCAGTACCAGCTTGTGTGAGAATCTGGTTCTTTGTGTACTCAACCATTTCAGAAGCCATATCTGTATCCCGGATGCGGCTTTCTGCAGCCTGAGTATTTTCAGCAGCAATATTAACTCCTTTTGCAGCCATTTCAAATCTATTCTGATATGCACCAAGATCTGCTCTCTGTTTGTTTACATTTTTAAGAGCTTCATCGATTGTTGCAATAACTAAGTTTGCTGATTCAGGTGTAGCAATAGAAATACCTTCTTCAGAACCCTGAGCACCCTTGAGACCAAGTGATGTTGCAGTCATTGTTCCGATGTATACACGTGTGTTCTGGTCTACATTAGCACCAACCTGGATTTGCATAATAGCTCCTCCTTCCTGTCCAAAACGTCCTGTAAGCATGTTCATTCCATTGAACTGTGCCTGGCTTGCAATACGATCTACTTCAGCTACAAGCTGAGATACTTCAACCTGAATCTGCATACGATCTTCATCGCTATAGATACCGTTAGCTGACTGTACTGCTAATTCGCGAACACGCTGAAGAATATCTGTAGTTTCCTGCAAATAACCTTCTGTTGTCTGAATGAAAGAAACTCCATTCATAATGTTCTTGCTAGCCTGGTTAAGACCACGAATTTGGCTACGCATCTTTTCAGATACAGCAAGTCCTGATGCATCATCGCCTGCGCGATTAATACGTTCACCAGAAGAAAGTTTCTCCATGTTTTTAGTAATACTGTCATTAGAAATGTTCAATACTCTATCAGCATAGAGAGAACTCATATTGTGATTAATAATCATAATTTGCCTCCATGTTTTAAACGTTAAAGCCTCTTGCTTTAAGTCCTGCAGGTGTGGGCTAAATCAGATTGCGCCTCTGATTTAGATTCAGACCTATTACAGCAGGAATAATCAGATTGAAAACAGTCTGATTGTTCTTGCTGTCATCTGCAGCCCATGGTTGCAATATTTCAAAGAACAAAACGTTTCTGAATAAACGTGTTAATTTTTGTATTTACCTGGTGTTTAGTGTAGAAAAGTAATAGAGTAGAGTAGTAAACACCGTGCAATAACATATATGAGTGCATAATACACCCATATACATTATTATAATACACTATTAAAGCAATTACAAGTTATTTTAGACTTAATAAGGTCTAAAACACGGTGTGATTAAGAATTAACAGCTTCAAAAATGTCTTAGTTTGCTAAAAAAAGAAACCAAGCACATTTTATGACAAGCTATTAGTCTTATCGCAATAAACTAAGTACGTTCTGAGACTGGCTGTTTGCCTGTGCCAGCATTGCTGTACCAGCCTGCTGGAGAATTGAATTCTTAGTGAATTCAACCATCTGTGAAGCCATATCTGTATCACGAATACGAGATTCAGAAGCCTGGAGATTTTCAGCTGAAACATCCAAGCCTTTTACAGTAAGTTCAAGACGGTTCTGGTAAGCACCAAGATCAGCCCGCTGTTTGTTAATCTTCTTGATTGCTTCATCAAGTGTACCGATTGCACGGTTGGCATCTTCAGGTGTCTGGAGAGAAAGTTTTTCTTCTGTACCGATTGAGCGAATGCCTAAAGCAGTTGCAGACATTGTACCGATGAAAACCTGTGTTCTCTGATCCATGTTAGCACCAATGTGGAACCACATAGAACCTGTTACAACATTTTCACCCATTGGCTGAGCGAAACGACCTGTGAGCATGTTCATTCCGTTGAACTGTGCAGAACTTGCAATACGATCTACTTCAGCAACTAACTGTGAAACTTCAACCTGAATCTGCATACGATCTTCATCGCTGTAGATACCGTTAGAAGACTGAACAGCTAATTCCCTGAGACGCTGCATAATATCAGTTGTTTCCTGAAGGTAACCTTCTGTTGTCTGGATAAAGCTGATACCATTTTCTGCGTTCTGAGAAGCTTGATTCAAACCGCGAATCTGTGAACGCATTTTTTCAGATACTGCGAGACCTGAAGCATCATCACCTGCACGGTTGATTCTTTCTCCGGAAGAGAGTTTCTCCATGTCTTTGTTAAGACCGAGACCTGTTACTCCGAGTTGACGATTGGCAAACATTGCCGACATGTTGTGATTGATAACCATAATATTCCTCCTTGGAATTGGTTGCAGAAGAATCCTTTCTTCTGAAAAATGCAAAAATGTGCAAATGTTTACAAGGCTACATCTACACACTTTTGCTGAACCGCCTGACTGTTGCTTCTACGAAGTCGACACACTCATAACAGTTCTGTAATAATATCGGCAATAATTTAGAAATACTTTAATAAAAATGTAAAAAAAATTATAAATTTTTTATAATATTCTGAATTTGTTTTACGGCTTTTCCTCTGTGAGAAATAGCATTTTTTTCATCACTTGTTAGCTGTGCTATAGTTTTATTAAATTCTGGCAAAAACACGATAGGGTCATAACCAAATCCACCATCTCCAGCCTGATCTTCAATTTTTTCAATTAACGTACCTTCGAAAGTTTCTTGTGCCACATAAAGCCTGTCGGTTCCTAAATATAGAACCATAGCGCAAGTGTAGTGGCAGGAGCGAGGACCATTTAAGTAAGCCCCTTCTGGTAGTTTGCCAGAGTTTATAGCATCATTTGTTTGCTTAATAATAAAAATATTCTGGTCTTTCTGGGAAATTTTTGTTCCATCAGGTTTTCCCTTCATAAAATCAGGCCCAGCGTATCGTGATGAATAAATTCCAGGGGCACCATTTAGTGCATCTACACAAATACCTGAATCATCAGCAATTACAGGGCAGTGTACAATGTCATATAATGCTTTTGCTTTAATTAAACTGTTTTCATAAAATGTAACACCTGTTTCATCAGGGTCAAAATCAATTCCCACATCTGAAGGAATTACAATTTCATGTTCAGGTAATAACTGAATCATTTCTTTTTTTTTGTTTTTGTTTCCAGTTGCTAAATAAATTTTCATACTCAAATATTACTCTAATTAAAAAAAGTTCACAATCATAGTTTAAAATTAAATTCCTAATTCTTTGATACTTTTAATATAATAACTAACTTGACGTTCACAAATGCCAAGTACATCTGCAATTGCTTTATTTGTGGGTCTTATATTTATAACTCCGTCTTTTAATTTTTTATTTAATGAAATCCATAATTGGGTATGTTTTAAATATTTTTTTTCAAGTTCCCAGTATTTATATTCGTCATAATCATCAGGATTTTCTTTTAACCACTGCATTTGTTTTTCATATTTTTGATGATGATAGTATGCTTTGTTACGTCTTTCTTCTAAAGTTTTTTTGTTTTTTTCTCTCTTAAATAAATCTGATTTTAATGTTTGCACTTTTTGGGCCAAATCATTTCTATCAAAATTACAAAGAAAAGATATTTTATCAATTATATTGTCATCAAGATAAAAAGAAGATTTTAAGGTAATTGTAAGAATCATTTTTTTTAATTTTGCTGGATTAATTTTTTTTAGTTTTTCCTTTAATTCAAAACTAATTTCATCTTCTTGTTCAAAATATCTCTTTAATTTGACTTTACTGTAATCACAGGCTTGTTTGAATGCTTTTACATTTATTGGTTCATATCGGTATGGTATTTTTCCTAAAAAAGGTTCTTTAGGACTTGGGCAGTATTTTTCTGTTGACTCTTTGATGTTAGAAATATTTTCATAAAGATTATGTTCTTCTTGAATGATATATCTGCATTTTTTTCTTCTGCAGGTAGTATCAATATTTTTTATTACCGAATAAAAATAATTAAAAAATTCACCATGTAATGGATTATATGATGATATTATGCTTTGACCTTTTGTTAAAATCAAAATAATCATTTCGCTGATGTAGTCTTCTTCATAATTCGAAATATTAAAAATGGGTATGTTGTCTTTAAAAAATATTGTTAGAAGATTTATTGCCTGTTCAGGTGTGATTTTGGAAGAATACAATTTTTCTGGAATACAGTTAAATTGTTTAATGTTCATACGATGGTCTCCTTGCTATGAATGTGATAAAACATATATAGCAAGAAACGTGCCAACCTTATGATTTTCGTAAAAAATTATTTAATTATTCTTGCAAATTCTTTTACAATTGAAGGAATCAAAGTTTCTATTTGTCCTTCTGTACTCATGCCAGAAGCGTTTTTGTGTCCACCGCCACCAAATTTTGAAGCAACAACAGAAACATCAACTTTATCTAAAGAACGGAAACCTCCCGTACAAGTAGATGGTGTATCCTGCCTGAGAAAGACAACGGCTTCTACGTCTTTTGAAGAAAGAAGTAATTGATATAAAGCATCTGAATCTCTTCCATCCTGTCCATACTTTTTTGTGTCATCCAAAGTTTCATAAGTAATAACAAGTTTGTTGTTCAGATACCTCTCTGCTTTGTTTAACAAAACACCAAGAAGCTTTCTTGTAGAGTAGGGTTTTCCATTATTAATATTATTGTATGTGGCTCGAGGGTCAGCACCATAAGATATTAATCTTGCACAAGCGTTCATAATGTCTACAGATTCATCACACTTATTTGAAATAAAGCGGAAAAATCCTGTGTCAGTAGAAATCCCGAAAAATAAATCTTTTGCAATTTCTGCAGGTATAGGACCCACAAGTTTTTCATAGAAGAGTTGAATTAAGTAAGAACAGGCAGGTGCATTGGGATTTACATATCCATGATTAAAATCAAGATTATCAGATGTAAGATGATGATCAATTATATATGTATCAAGATTTTTTAAATCACCATCAATTTCTCCAACTCTATGGAGTTCTGAGCAGTCTGTTATAATAAGACCTGTGGATTTTCGTTCATTTTCATCTAAAAAAGTCATTGTATCAGTAAAAAATTCCTGATAATGAGCAATTTCCACTCTTTTAAATGGTCCTGCATTCAATAATTGATAGTTTTTATTATAATTCTTGAGAATTCCGGCAATTCCTAAACAGGAAGCAATACAATCTCCATCTGGTTCTTTATGGCCAATAACTAAAAAGAAATCATGTTTTTCAATAAAAGATTTAAAACCATTAATGTATTCATCTGAAATAATCTGCATATTAATATCCTGCTGCAATAATTTAAAACAAAAAAAGGGTTGAAAAACAATTTTCAACCCTTTTAATATAATGTGTTTTCAAAGTTTAGAAAACTATATCGTCTAAATTTTCTTTGTCGGTACCTTCAAGTGGAACCGAATAATCAACAAGTCCCCACATAGAATTATTCTTTGACATTGGAACAGTAAGAATTACACGTTTAAATTCTCCACCTTTTGTTACAATTGTCATGAATGATTCATTAGGATTTTTTGTATTTCTAAATTTTAATTTTCTTGGATTTTCAGGATTACCTAATGCCCAGCTCTTTGGAATTACAGTCTGTCCTACACCAATTTTATTTTTCTGATAGATTACAACATAGCCATCTTTTCCATCAAGAATTTTTAGGATAGGAAGATTTTCATATTTTAAATCTGTCCATTTTGATTCATCTCTTTCAACGGTTAATGTAATGTTGCTTTCTGCAGCGAATACAGCACTAATTATTAAAAATGCGCTCAATGCTAATGCAATGATTTTTTTCATTAGGAACTCCTTAAATAACTGATTTTTCCCCTGCTTATTTGAGATATTATATATCCTTTTTATTTATTTAACAACAGAAAAAAAATTATAAAAAAAGAAAAAAAATATTTGTGATTTTTTTAAAGTGTTAATTGAGTGTTAAAAAATTAACACGATTAACAGTGATTAACAGAAATTGAAATTTTATTAACAGTATAAAATATCTTAGTGATTAAGGGGAGAGTGTTGAAAAAAATAAAAAAAAAGCAGATTTTCTTTCGAAAATCTGCTTTTTAGCGACAATAGGACTCGGACCTATGACCGCTCGGATATGAGCCGAGTGCTCTACCAACTGAGCTATATCGCCATGTGATGTTGTTACTATATATGAAACTAAAAATTATGTCAATATGGAAAAATTGATTTTTGAAAAAAGTTTATCTTAACTGTACATTTTTTATTAAAGATTTTGCATATGTAATCAATTCGTTAATTTCTGAATCCAGATATGGAGCAAGAGTGTTATACGAGGAGTCTATACAGTTGCCATTTCTGAACTGAGCAAATTGCCATGATGCATCTTGTGGTAAAAGCTCTGCCATCTCTTTTATATCTTGCTTTTCAACCAGGCCAGGTACAAGAACTGTTCTCCATTCTCTTTTGTCTGCAGGATAGGTACTTATTAAATCTGCACTTTCTTTTAAAATACTTCTAAAAAAATATTTATCTGTAACAGAATTTTTAATGCACATTGTTTGTGGATAGCGATATGGACTAGTTTTTATATCCATTGCAATGAAATCAGGTTTTAATTCTGGATTTTCTATGAATTCCTTTAATCGAGATGGAAATGTTCCGTTTGTGTCCAGTTTGACTTTATATCCTAATTCTTTTGCTTTTTTTATTATTGCAGGTGTTGCGGTATTTATTAATGGTTCTCCACCACTAATCACCAGTCCTGAGAGTATACCTTGTCGTTTCTCTAAATGAGAAAATAATTCTTCCAAAGTATTTAACTCTTTGTCATAATATTGTGGAACAACAAGACCTATATTATAACAATAAGGACAGCGGAGATTACAACCTTTTAGAAAAAAAGAACCTGCTGTCATTCCCGGGTAGTCAACTAAAGTTGTTTTTACCAGAACTCCTGCAGGTTCATTAAGAGGCAAATTAGCCATATTATGCGATAACTGCTACTTTATTAAAAACAGCTTCCAATTCTTCTACGTTATGGCAACGAGCAGTTTCTACACCTGCTGCATTGTAGAAAATAACTGTTGGAGAAGCAAAAACACCTTTTTGTGCTGCTTCAGATAAACCTTCTGCTGTGTCTACATCAATAGCACGACCATTCATTTCTAACTTAGCCATAAAATCTTTTACAGGAGGACAGTTAGGACATGTTTTTTTAGTGTACATTTCAAAAGTAACACATTCTGTGTTCATAACAGGGTTTTCTGCATTTTCAGTTTTTACTGCTTTATTTGATGTTGATTCTGTTTCAACAGCAGTAATATCATAACTGCTTGCATCAAGAGAGAACATCTTTCTCTGATCAAATTCGTCTCTCTTTCCTTTGTTCCAATGTTTTACAGCACGGTAGTAACCAACGATACGAGCATAAACTTCAGTTTCTGTTCCATGTACGTCTTTTAATTCTGCCTTTGTTGCTGCAATTTCCTGTTCTACTTCTTCCAATTTTCTTGTGATCATATCTAAATCCTCCCAAATTATTTTATAAATACTTTGTAATCATTACAATTCTGTAATTTGTTCACCCATACTAAATATAGTGTACTTTGTGATATTTGTCAACAAAATAACACTAGATTTGTGAAGTTTTATGCTTTCTGTAATTTAGCCTTTTCAGCTTCAAGCTGTTCCAGTCTAACTTTAAGAGCCTTTTCTTTTTCTGCCTTACATTTTGGACACTCAAACTGCTGACCATTAATATAGCCATGGATTTTACAGATAGAGTATGTTGGTGAAATAGTGAAGAAAGGAATTCTGTATTTACTTGAAATTGTTCTTACCAAGTCTGCACATGCTTTCCAGTCTTTTAAAGCTTCACCCATGTATACATGGAACATTGTTCCACCTGTGTATTTTGTCTGCAAAGATTCCTGTAAATCCAAAGCTTCGAATACGTCTGCAGTATAATCAACAGGAAGCTGTGAACTGTTTGTATAGAATGGTTCTTTTGTTCCACTTGTAATAATATCAGGGAACTGTTCTTTATCGTGTCTTGCAAGACGATAGGAAGTTGATTCTGCAGGTGTTGCTTCAAGGTTGAATAAATCACCTGTTTCTTCCTGATAATCCTGCATTCTTTCACGCATGTGTGTTAAAACCTTTTCTGAAAAAGCTTTTCCTTTTGGAGTAGAAATATCAACACCAAGGAAGTTCAAACAGCATTCATTCATACCACAAAGACCGATTGTGTTGAAGTGATTAACAAGTGTTTTAAGGTAACGGCGTGTATATGGAAATAATCCACCATCATAAAGTTTCTGAATAACCTTGCGTTTTACACAAAGACTTTCCTTTGCAAGATCCATTAAATAATCAAGTCTCTTGTAGAATTCTTCTTCGTTATTAGCAAGATATGCAATTTGTGGCATGTTAATTGTTACTACACCAATAGAACCTGTAAATTCATCGGCACCGAACAAACCACCACCACGACGGCGAAGCTCACGTTTATCAAGCTGAAGACGACAGCACATAGAACGAACATCAGATGGATTAAGATCTGAGTTTACAAAGTTCTGGAAGTTTGGAGTTCCGTATTGAGCTGTCATTGTAAACAGGAGTTTTGAGATTTCAGAATTCCAGTCAAAATCTCTTGTGATATTGTAAGTTGGAATAGGGTATGCAAAACCACGGCCGTCTGCATCACCTTCAATCATAAGTTCAATGAATACTTTGTTAATCATATCCATTTCTTTCTGACAGTCACCATAAGTGTAATCCTGTTCTTTTCCACCTACGATTGCTTTTTTATTTTTCAAATCCTCTGGGCAAACAAGATCCATTGTAATGTTTGTGAAAGGAGCCTGAGAACCCCATCGGCTTGGTGTATTTACACCGTAAATATAACTCTGGATGCACTGACGAACTTGTTTTTCATTTAATTTATCGGCACGGATAAATGGTGCAAGGTATGTATCAAAAGAACTGAAAGCCTGAGCTCCAGCCCATTCGTTCTGCATAATTCCCAAAAAGTTTACAATCTGATTTACGAGAGTAGAAAGGTGTGTTGCAGGTGTAGATGTAATTTTGTCAGGTACACCACCAAGACCTTCTGTAATGAGCTGACGTAATGACCAGCCTGCACAATATCCAGAGAACATAGAAAGATCATGGATATGGAAGGCTGCTGTTTTATGAGCTTCTGCAACTTCTTTTGAATAGATATTATTAAGCCAGTAGTTAGCTGTGATTGTTCCCGAGTTGTGGAGAATAAGACCACCAAGAGAGAAGTTTACATTTGCATTTTCATTTACACGCCAATCGCTCTGTCCCAGGTAGCCGTCCATTGTTTTGTTGATGTCTACCATAAGGTTTTTAGCATCACGAACTGCTTCATGGCGGGCACGGTACAAAATATATGCTTTTGCAACATCTACTTCTTTTTGTTCAATAAGAACTGTTTCTACAATGTCCTGAATTTCTTCAATGGCAGGAATTGAGTGAGCACGATTTCCAGCAAGCTGAATTCTTAGTTTTTCTTCAACAAGGTCTGTAAGTTTTGAAGCTCTGTTTGGATCTTTCTGTTTTTCTACTGCTTCAATTGCCTTTTCAATAGCCTTCTGAATTTTTGAACGATCATATTCAGCAATCTCGCCTGATCTTTTTACAACAGATTTTAAAAATCCTTTTGTTTCCTGATCAGAACTTTTTCCTAAAAAATTTCTCCATTCTGGAAAAATAGACTGTTCACTCATTTTTTATCCCCTCTTTTTTCAATGTTTTTTACTTCATTTATAAATTCTTCTAAATTATCAAAATGTCTGTAGACAGATGCAAATCTGATGTAAGCAACCTTGTCTATGGTGTAGAGTTTTTCCAGTACTAATTCTCCCAATTGGGCAGTAGAAATTTCCCGATCCTCTTTTCCATGTTTTATGGCTAAGTCTTCAATGTCATTGCAAATCTGTTCTACCATGCTTGTAGATACAGGTCGCTTTTCCAACGCACGTTCAATACCTTTTCCCAGTTTATTTCTGTCAAAGGGCTGCCGTCTTCCATCTTGTTTAACAACCATAAAAGGTTTTTCATCAATGCGTTCAAAACTTGTGAAACGATAACCGCAAGAAACACATTCCCTTCTGCGTCTTATGCTTTCACCATTTGCAAGAGTTCTTGATTCAAGAACCTTATCTTCTGTATTTCCACAATAAGGACAGCGCATTTTTCCCTCTAGAGTTTCTAGTGTCTTTTTTATTAATAGTTCCTATCTTACACACTAAATATGGGTAATACAAGTGAATTTTAGAAAATTTGTGTGATTTTTATATAATTATTTTTCTTGACAAAAAAAAATTCTATGCTTAAGAATAAAAAAATAGAATTTACTCTTGACTATTTTTTTGATTTTAAATTTTTGTTTTTTTGGTGTTTCTCACTTTTAATGAAATCTGTTTTCGAAAAACTGAAAACAGAAGTAATAGAAACAAGAAAGAAAAATATTATACAAACCACAGGCAGCCAGTTCCCAAAAATTGCGTATGTTGTAAGCTTTCTTTCAAACACAGGAACGTCATATATTAAAGTTGAAGCTTCAAATAAGGGCAAATCACCAAGAATTTTTCCTGCAGGATCTACAACTACTGTATAACCTGCATTTGTAGTTCTGACCAATGTTGTTCTGTATTCAATGGCCCTGTAAGATGCAATGACAAAATGCTGATATTCGCTGGATTTTGTTAGGGACCAGGAATCATCAGAAACATTATAAAAAACTTCTGAACCATTTAGATACAGGGGTCTCATTGTGTCAGTAAAAGCATCATCAAAACATATGGGGGTGGAAATTTTTACATAAGCTTCATTATCTGCCAGGGGAGGTAAATCTATATTTATATTTCTAACATAGGCTTTATTTGAGTTTATTAAAGAATTTGCTTTTATATTAAAGTATGTCAGTTGTTTTCCTGGAGTCCAGCCAGATGAAAAATTAGCTATTTTATTTAATAGTTTAAAAACTATAGGATTTTCTATTCCAGGTATTAATTCAGCAAATGGAACAAGATGGATTTTTGCATAATGTCCTTTTAATTCTCCTTGCTCATTAAAAAGCAATGTTGAATTAAAGTATCTTGTGAAGCTTTTGCCATCTGACTTTGAAATCATTTCTGAATAGGATCCACCTGTTATTAAAGGAATACCTGTTTCCTGTATAAAAGGAATGAGAGGACTTTCTTCTGGAAATGAATTATACATGCCCATATGTCCTGGGAATGTTCTAAGAAGAGCACCTTCGCTCCAGACTATAAGCTGAGGTTTTTCCTCTGTATTGTTAAAAAGTGCTTGTTTTGTAAGAGCCTGAAGTTTAAGAATATTACTTTCATCATTCATGCTGTTCCAGGGGTCAAGATTATGCTGAACCATTAAGGTGCGAATTGATTTTACAGGATTTCTTTTTTCGTAGTATTGAAAGACTCCATATAGCATGCTTAATGAAAAAAGAATCAAAAACGTAATTGCTGGATTTTTAATATCATTAAAGATACTTTTTTTCTGGGAACCTTCCAGATTATTTTTCTTTGTATAATAAATATAAAATTCTACCAGCAGAAGATTAGCAAAGACTGTAAGGAATGTTATTCCATAAGTGCCGGTAATACTAGCAATCTGCATAAAGATTGGAAAATTGTACATGGTGCTGGATATAGTCCCCCAGGGATATCCTAAGAAACCGCTGGATTTTACATATTCATAGCATACATAAATTACACAAAAGTAAAGTATTTTAAATGATATTGTCTGATAAAACTTTTTTTTACTCTGAAAGTAAGAAAGCTTATTTTTATAATTCAAGGCGTAGGGCAGAAAGGCAAGTATTCCAAAATATCCGCCGAAAAGCCCTGTAGCTAATGCAGAACCACCTAAAGTAAAAATTGCATAGTCTTTAAAGAAGGCAAGCCAGTAACTTGATATAAGGTGGGTTGTTATAGCTTGTATAAAGCCACACCAAAAAGCAACTTTATAAGAAGGACTTTTTTTTATGGCAAGGTAGTAAGGAATTATTGCTATAAACGAAATAATGGGGCAGCCTAATAAATATAATTCGTTAGGAATTGCACAAGAGAGAAATACACCGGAAATTAGGGAATAAAAAAAAACTTGTAAAATTAATTTCATCATTTATAATTATTTTATAACAAAAATGTATAGGGATAAAGGGGGGATGCACGTGAAAGCAATAAATGATGTTCATATGGCAGAATATGAAAAGAAACCTGAGGTGGTTGTTAAGGCCCCGGGAAGGTTTCATCTTATAGGGGAACATTCCTGGTTCTTTAAGGATAAAACCCTTTCAATGGCTGTTAATCTACCTGTCTATGTGGCTTTTTCTAAACGTTCTGATTCAACTTTAAAATTTTACTTCAAACAACTAAACGAAAATAAACGAGCATCAATTCCATCATTAAAATATAAAAAAGAAGATAAGTGGGCAAATGCTATAAAAGCTATGGTTTATGGTTATGTGTCTGCCGGTTTTGAAATTTCGGGTATGGATATTACTGTTTATAGTGATATATTGCCATCATCAGGTTTTGGTGTAACAACTGCAATAAAAGCGGCAACGGTCGTTGGTATTAAAGAATTATATCAGATTCAATGTAATGAAAGTCAATTACTTCAGGTTTTTGAACGTGGTAACAGAAGATTCTTAGGAACTAATAATTATATTGCAGATAATTTTTCTGCATTATTTTCAAAAAAAGGAAATCTAATCATCACAGATTATACAAAGAATTCCTGGGATTATGTTCCATATAATTTTGATGATAAAAAGGTATTTCTGATTGATACAAAAGTTCCAGCTTTGCGTGTGTGGGATGAAGAAGTTATTTTTGAACCTCAAAATGCATTGCTTCTTGGAGACTTACGTGAAAATAAACCTAATGTGTATGGTGGCTGGGCCTATACAAATAATATTACAGATATTAATGAGCAGCTGAACGAAGTTTCTGAAGAGGAAAAAAGAAAACTAAAAAGTATTATAAGGGAACATAATAATTTAATTGAGGCCAGAGACGGGCTTGAACGAAATGATTTTTTCAAGTTTGCCAGAGCTGTAAATTCCAGTCACAACACTATGCGAGATATGTATGATGTATCTTGTCCAGAAATTGACTGGATTTTAAAAAGAGTTGGTGAATTAGAACCAAATCTTGAAATGATTACTAATCAAGTAGCTTGCGGACGAATTACAGGAAAAGGATTTGGACGTTGTCTTTATGTTATTATTCGTGAAAGCGATGAAGATAAATTTAAGAAGAAGCTTTCTGAGTTTGAAAAAATATTTGGATATCATTATGAATGTTATAATGTAATTCCATCAGAAGGTGCATCCATTGTAAGGGATTAGAGAAATGGTAGACGATAATACATTTTCATTGTAAAATATAATATTCATGGGTGGGAAAATGGCTGTTAATATTTTAACTGAAGGTATTAATCTTTATAAACAAAAAGCTTATCCTGATGCACTTGCATTTTTTTTGTCTTTGCCTGTTGATTGCGGGGCTGATAAAATGGAAATTGCATATTTTCTGGGGTTGTGTTATGCAAAGCTTCAGAAATATGACGAAGCGCTTTTGTATCTTGAACAAGTTGTTACATCTGGTACTCAAATAGAACGTGTTTTGCAATGCCGTTTTTTACTGGCTGTTATTTATGCACTTTCAGGAAGAAAAAGACTTGCTGATTTTGAATTAAATAAGCTGCTGGAAACTGGATTTATGACTGCTTCTGTTTATGCAGCCATTGCTTACATAGCATGGGAACAATCTGATACAGAAAAATGTCTTGCTTATTACGAAAATTCATTGGCTTCTGATCCTGAAAATATTACATCATTAAATGGGCTTGGATATGTTCTTGCTACTGAAGAAAAAGATTTAACAAGAGCTCTTTCTTTATGTAAAAAAGCTGTTAATAATTCACCAAATTCTGCTGCTTGTTTAGACTCCCTTGGTTTTGTTTATTATAAATTGGGATTGTATGCAGATGCGAAAAAATATCTTGAACAGGCTGAAATGCTTGATAGAGATAATGAAATTATTGCAGAACACATAAGACAAGTTCAGCAGGCAGGCGCTTAAAATATGAAAAAGATTTGTTTAGCTATAATTGCAATACTTTGTTTTACAATTTGTTCTTTTCCACAGGAAACAACTTATTCTGCTGGAATGAGTGTTCCAAATGAGGGAATTCGAAGTAGTGATGAAGGATTTGCAGCCCAGGAATTTAGATTGGGAGTGCAGGCCTATTACAAAGGTGCTTTTAATGAAGCAATTGCACAGTTTGAAAAAGCACTTTCTTATCTTCCAAACGATAACTTAATTCTTGAATGGCTTGGAAACGCCTATTATAAGGCTGGCATGGAAGGTTCAGCTTTATCTTACTGGCAGACCTGTTTGGAAAATGGATATGGTGGTCTTCTTCTTCAAAATAAAATTGAAATTGTAAGAGAACGTCGTGTAACTGGTGATGCTTCAGAAAAAACAATGAAGCTTTCTGAAACTGGAAGTTTTGATGGTATTTATAATGGCAACATGATTTTTAGTGGTCCTGTATCTGTATTGCCAAATATGGATGGAACTTTCTGGATTACTGCTTATAATTCTAATGAATTATTGCTTTTAAATTTAAACGGTAAGGTTTTAGACAGAGTCACTGGACCTATAAATGGTTTTGATAGTCCATTGGATGTGGTAAGAGCCAATGATGGGAATTTAATAGTTTCGGAACCTGCTGGAGATAGAATAGCTGTTCTGGATTCTAATGGTGGTTTTATAAAATATATTGGATCTAAGGGGCGTGGTTTAGGTCAGATGGTTGGTCCTCAATATATTGCCTTTGATTCATTGGATAGAATTTATGTAACAGATTACGGAAATCGCCGGGTTGATGTTTTTGATAAAGATGGAAATCCTCTTTATTTTTTTGGAGGAAAACAAAGTGGTTTTGGTGGATTAAAAGGTCCAACAGGTATAATTGTTGATGGTGACAGTGTTTTTGTTGCTGATGATGATGCTGGTTGTATTTATGAATTTGATCGTTCTGGAAATTATATTCGTGAATTAGTAGAGGCTGGTTCCTTAAAACATCCTGAGGCTCTTAAAAAATGGAACGACATAGTGATTGTCTGTGATAAAAATAAAATTATTTCTGTAGATTTGCAAACTGGTGCTTTATTTGAATATGCTAATACGGGAAATGGAGACACAAGAATTACTGCTGCCGTGCCAGATGTAAATAATAATATTCTTGTTACTGATTTTTATGCTAACGAAGTTTATGTAATGTCAAAAATGCAAGAACTGGTTGGTGGATTATTTGTACAGATTGAAAATATTGATGCTTCCAAATTTCCTAATGTTACTGTAGAAATAAAAGTTGAAAACAGACATAGACAGCCTGTGGTTGGACTTCAGGAAGAAAATTTCTATTTCATGGAAAATAAACGTCCTGTAAGTAATTTTAAATATATTGGTAGTGCTGCTAATAATACTTACGGTGATATTACATTGATTATTGACCGTTCCAATACTACTTCAGCTTATAAAACTGAAGTTGAAACTGCTGTTAGAGAAATATCTGCTGCCATGAATGGAAAAGGTACTTTAAGAGTGATTTCAGCAGGTGATATTCCTTCTACAGAATATATTGGAGCACCAGACAGAATCGGTAATTTTAGTCTGGATGCATTAAAAAATCCTGTTTCAAAGAATGTAAAATTAGATTTAGCTTTGAGACTTGCAGCAAATGATTTGATTAATGCTGCCAAAAAAAGATGTATTATTTATTTGACAGACGGATCGGTTTCTTATTCTGCTTTTGAACAATATAATATGTCTGAAATTACCTCTTACTTGAATAATAACTCAATTGATTTTTCAATTATTCAAGTTACACAAGGCGCATTGGATTCTGAATTACAATACTTAATAGACAATACTTGTGGTGATAATTATTACGTTTATAGACCTGAAGGATTGGAGTCTATTTATAAAGATTTTATAAATATCCCCCAGGGAGTATATCAAATAACTTATACTTCTGTTTTACCAACTAATTTTGGTGAAAAATTCCTTCCATTAGAAGCTGAAGTTTACTTGTTGAATAGAAGTGGCCGTGCTGAAACCGGTTATTTTTCACCTTTGCAGTAATGTAAAATATTAGAAGGTTAATTTTGCCCCAAGATAATACTCAAGATTAAGAGATAGAGCTTTTTCTTCAGTGTAGTTAAATGTTGTTCTCAAAGAATTACTTATTGTTACTTTGTTATTTATTAATGCTTCGCAACTATGACAGTATTTATATTCTTGTTTTAATTTCCCTTTGTCTTGACCAATCATAAAGGAAAAATCTTCTTTTCTCATGACAGATTTACTATAATCATTAATTTTTTTATAAAATAATGCAGGAAACATAATAAGAATGCTGTCGTTTCCATCATGAGTCCACAAAGAACTTAGTTTTAATTCCCAGGTCTCTTTTTCTGAAATATTAAAATCTGAAGCAATTTTTATAGTGTTTGTATTATTTATGTATAAAAGTAATGCTTCGTTAAATGTTACAGACCAGGTTATATTATTTCCTGTAGAAGGTATTTTAATTTGGGCTGTTATATTTGAACTGTATTCATCCTGATTGAAGAAATCAAATAAATTTAATTTACCTTTCCTTCCTAAAAGATTAATGAAATTATAGTTTAATGAAGTTTTAATTTGATAAATATCATTTATATTTGATGCTGCAATAACATCACGGGAGATTGATGTACTTACTGACATAGGAATAAATAAATCTTTGACAGAGGAATATAATGGTCTTTTCCAGCTGAACTGATATTTTGAATTAAAGGATTTTTGTTTATAATCATTATCCTGTAATTTGTTTGTTATTGAAGTATCAAATAAATCATAAAAAGGAATTGTTGCATAAAACCAGCTTTGATTATTGCTGGAACTAAATAACTGCTGAAAGTCATCTGCGTAGGATTTACATTCTGTATTTTCTTCCATTAAAGTTCCTTTTTTACTGTATGAAAAAGAAAAGGCATTATTTTTTATTTTAAAAGGAACAGCTATAGTAAAGTTTGTGGTGTTATCAAAATTTTGGTTTTGAATATTATTAGTATTTGTATTTATTAAATATGTTACTTGAGGAATAAGATTTTTATTAATTTCATAAGAAAAATTTGTTTGAATCTGAATGTTTCTGTAATCAGCTGATGGATTTCCTGATGAAAATTGTTCTTGTAAAGATGTAATCCATCCCTCTTCAAAAGACATCATTGTATTTTTCAAGGTATCATTTACTGTGGTTTTCTGTGATAGCATAATATTTGTTTTTGATGAAAGTTTTGTGGTTTTTATTGGTAGTTCAAAATTTAAATTTGAATTATATTTTTGTTGCTTTTTAAGAGAGGAAATATCATTTACTGTAGAAAATGCCATTTCCAAGGGAAGGTTTAATTTTGCAAAATTAAATGAAATATTATCTTCTTTTTTTATCTGGAAATTCTGCTTATTATAATCATAAGACTCTGAAAG
>JAHAZJ010000052.1 GCA_018385315.1 Treponema sp.
TTAATGATGTAAAAATCACTCCAGCTCACATTGCAGATTTAGCAGATGCTTTGGAAGATGGAAAAATTACATCAAAACAGGGAAAAGAAGTATTTGCAGAAATGATGGCTACTAATAAAATGCCTTCTGAAATTATCAAAGAAAAGGGCATGGAAGTTGTAAGCGATTCAGGTGCTATCGATAAGATTGTTCAAGATGTAATTGCTGCAAATCCAAAAGCTGTAGAAGATTATAAGTCTGGAAAAACAAATGTAGTAGGCTGGCTTATGGGACAGGTTATGAAAATGTCTCAGGGCAAGGCAAATCCTAAACAAGCTACAGAAATCTTAAATAAATATTTAAGTCAAATGTAGGAATTAGAAATTAGGAATGCGGAATTAGGAATTAGGAATTAAGAATGAGGAATTAGGAATTAGGAATTAGGAATTGCGATTTTGCACTACTAAAAAGAGCTAACTCATAACTCCGCATTCCCAACTCCCAACTCATAACTCATAACTCATAACTCCTCATTCCGCATTCCGCATTCCTCATTCCTAACTCATAACTCATACTTCATACTTCATACTTCATACTTCATACTTCCCAATTCCGCATTCCTAATTCCTAATTAAATTTAATGTTCTTTCATGTATTCTACAAAATCTAATTCTGTTAATGGTCTGGAGAAGTAGTATCCTTGTACTTGGTCACATTCAATGTTTTTAAGGAATTCTATTTGTTCTTTAGTTTCAACCCCTTCAAAAATAGTCTGTTTTTTCAAATCTTTGCTTAGAACTATTAATGATTCAATAAAATTAGCAGATGTAGAATCGATTGAACCGTCATCTGCAGTAGAAGAAACAAGGAATGTTCTGTCAAATTTTAAAACATCAACAGGAATCTGAGTAAGCATATTTAATGAAGATTCTCCACTTCCAAAGTCATCCATTGCAACAGAGAAACCTTCTTGATGCAGCAAATCTGTAAAAGTTTTTAATGTATTTTCGTTCATAAAAGAGCGTTCAAGAATTTCAACTTCTACCATGTTAGGTGGAATATTGAATTCATTAAAAATAGAAAGGAATTCATGCATGAATTTTTCAGGTTTACTGTGATTTCGGGACATGTTTACAGAAATAGGAACCATTTTCTGATTTGTAGAAATCATCTTATTGATGAAAGTAAATACTTTTTTATATACATAAAAGTCAAGTTTTTTAATAAATCCATTTCTTTCAAAAAGAGGAATGAATTCATCAGGACGAAGAAGACCTAATTTTGGGCTGTTCCATCTTACTAACGCTTCTGCGCCAACAACCTTTTCAGAGATTAAATTAATTTTAGGCTGATATAAAACAAAGAATTCTCCATTTTGTAATGCAGCTTCCATATTGTTTTCAATAAAACGTTCTCGGTTTACAGCTTTAAGCAGATGTGAATTATAAAGTGCGTAATGAACCAGCATATTGTCTTTAATTGTACTTTTTGCAAAGGATGCTTGTCCTATTAAATCCTGAATAGTAGGGCGGGGACCATTGCTAACAGGCATTAAAAAAGAAATTCCAAATTTAGGGAAGAAAGAAATATCATAGGATTTTATATTTTCGTTTAATGTTTCATTGTATTTTTTAAATTCTGCAATTGCCCGGTGTATTGAAGTTACTTTTACAAAAATGTAGAAATGATCTGCAAATCCTCGTCCAATTAATCCGTCATTTTCTTTAACCATAGCATTCAATTGTTTTGAAAGATATACGATTAATTTATCAGCTTCTTCGCCACCATAATTTTGATTTATGAATTTAAATCCACGGATATCACACTCAATTAAAAGAAATTTGCTTTTAGGATTTTTTTGTGCAAGCTTCTGTGCATCTGTTTCAAATCTTGCTCTTGTTAAAAGATTTGTTAATGGGTCAATATCCACAGTTTTAAGTTTTTGGGAAATGAAGTAATGAATTGTAATAATGCTTTGAATTATCAATATTATTGTACAGAGTATAAATAAACAGATTAATAAAATAGTAGCTTTAGTATAATCGCTGTATATTTCTTTTAAAACAGAGTGTGGAGTTCCAATCAATAAAATCCAGTTTGAATGTGGAATATGGTTGAAAAATAAATCAATTTCTTCTCCAGAAGGATCTTCTGTTATAATGTGTCCGTCTGGTTGCTGAGAAATAAATTCTGATGTGATTTTTTCATATTTTGTAGAATTAGGAGTATATGATTTTCCAATTAATTCTTTATTTCCATGAATGAAGAATTTTCCCTTATCATCCTGCAGGTACATGGCACCAATGTCACCAAGCTTAATTGACTGCAAAACAGATTGAATAGTTACAATTCTGAGTGAGCCACCAATAGCTCCCACAATTTCTCCCTTATCATCATGAACTGGATTCATAATGCTGAATAAAAGTTCAGGATTATCCTTTTCTCGGGAAGTGACCAATTCACTTACATAGAAAGGATGAGCTTTTGAAATAACAGTATCGAAACTTAAAACATCAGAATAATCATCAACATGACCATCTGAAAAAGTTATTATAGAATTTTTATCCATATAAAAAAGATTTTTTAAATCAGGATTTGCATGAGTAAATTCTTCTGCCAAAATTTCTATTAATTCTTCCTGGGACATATTGTAGATTTTATGTTCTGTAATAATTGGCAATAAACTGCTGCGGTAATTAATCAAATAATAATTAATTGCCTGGGAAAAACCTTCAAGAATAAAAGAGTAACTTTGATAGTAATGATTTATAGTTTTAGATTTACTACGCTTTAATACACCACTTGTAACTGTTGTTATAAGCCCAATTACAAGAATGCAAATGAGAATCCAATGAAAGGGATTTTTTGATTTTTCTGACAATACTTTAAAATGTTTTGTTTTTGTAATCATTAACAATATTTTAACATACAATTTAAAAAATACTCATAAAAAAAATAAGATAGGGGAAATTTCTTAGTTTAATTTTACGAAAACGATATTATAATAGATAAAAGTGTTAAAAAACACTTAAAAGTTTATTAAAGGAGTTTTCGATGAAAAAAGCATTGAAAGTAGTTCTTGGCACAGCTATCGCATTAGCTACATTGGCAAGCTGTGGCGGAAACAAAAAAGTTATTAACTTATGGTCTTTCACAGACGAAGTTCCTGGAATGGTAACAGCTTATAAAGCTGCTCATCCAGAATTCGACTGGGAAATCAACACAACAATTATTGCAACAACTGATGGTGCATATCAGCCAGCTCTTGACCAGGCATTGATGAATGGTGGAAAAGATGCTCCAGATATGTTTACAGCTGAAGCAGCTTTCGTATTGAAATATACTAAAGGTGATATGCAGGAATATGCTATGCCATATGCAAACCTTGGTATTGACATCAATAAAGCAATTAAAGATGGTGATGTTGCTGGTTATACAGTAGATATCGGTACAAACACAAAAGGTGAAGTAGATGCTCTTGGATACCAGGCAACTGGTGGTGCATTCATCTACCGCCGTTCTTTGGCTAAACAGGTTCTTGGAACAGATGATCCAACAAAAGTTGCTGAAATCCTCGGTTCAGGATCTGGAAACTGGGATAAATTCTGGGAAGCTGGTGAAAAATTCAAGGCTGCTGGTATGGCTTTAGTATCTGGTGATGGTGATATTTGGCACGCTGTTGAAAACTCTTCTGACAAGGGTTGGATTGTAGACGGAAAACTTTACCTTGATCCAAAACGTGAAGCATTCCTTGACATTTCTAAAAAACTTACAGACGAAGGTCTTTCTAACGGTACACAGGACTGGCAGGATGCTTGGTTCGCAGATATGAAAGATGAAGGTCCAAAACCTTGTTTCGGTTTCTTCGGTCCAGCATGGCTCATCAACTACACATTGGCACCAAACTGTGGTGGTTCAAAAGCAGGTGAAGGTACATTCGGTGACTGGGCAATTTGTCCTTCTCCAGTAGGATTCTTCTGGGGTGGTACATGGGTACTTGCTAACGCAAAAATGCCAGAAGAAAAGAAAGAAGCTGTAAAAGCTCTTATCGAATTCATCACTCTTGATACATCTAACGATGGTCTCCAGTACAAATGGGCTAACGGTTTGATGAACGAAGCAGGAACAAAAGATGCTGTAGGTCTTGGTGCAGTAATGGCTAAGTCTAACGGTGAAGTTGCATTCCTCGGTGGACAGAACATGTTCGACGTATTCGTACCAGCTAACCAGTATGCTAACGGTAAGAACCTCACACAGTATGATGAAACAATCAACTCAATCTGGCGTGATCAGGTTCGTCAGTATGCTTCTGGTGCTAAATCACGTGCTGATGCAATTGCTGACTTCAAAGTAGCTGTTGCAGACAAACTTGGTCTTGCATACTAATTGATTAGTTACTAATCAAATATATAAGGGCTGTCGAAAGATAGCCCTTATTAGTTAAAAAAGTTTAAGTCTAATTTTTATGGAGTGTCCCCATGAATAATAAAAAAGGAAAAATCAGCTACGCTAAATATGGTTACATATTCAGCATTCCTTTTATTGTTGCATACTTAATTTTCAGTTTATATCCAACATTATATACTGCAATTATTGGTTTTACAGATTTACGCGGTGTAAACAAAACATCCTGGAATTTCTTACCAGATTTCTTTGCAAATTATAAAGAAGTTCTTAATATGCCTTTGTTCAAGCTCTCACTTAAAAACACAGTTAAGTTATGGGTTTGTAACTTTATTCCTCAGTTGTCAATAGCACTTTTGCTCTCTGCCTGGTTCACAAATCGTCGTACAAAGATTCCTGGAGAGGGAGTATTTAAAGTTTTATTTTATATGCCAAACATTATTACATCTGCTACTGTAGCTATTTTGTTTGCTGCTTTGTTTGGTTATCCAATGGGTCCTGTAAATGATATTCTTAAAAGATTCCTTGGTGAAGATTTTCCTGGTATTTGGTTTATGAACAGTAAACCAGCTGCTCAGGGAATTATCATTTTTATTCAGACATGGATGTGGTATGGTTATACAATGATTATTATCATTTCTGGCGTACTTGGTATTAGCCCAGATATCTTCGAAGCTGCTGATATTGATGGTGCTAATGGATGGCAGGTATTCTGGAAAATTACAATTCCAAACATTAAAACAATCTTGCTCTTTACATTAATAAACAGTTTGATTGGTGGTTTGAATATGTTCGATATTCCTTACTTGTTGGTTTCTCAGAGTGGTCCTGATAATGCTACTCTTACAACAAACGTATTGATTTATATGCAGGCATTTATGGGTGGTTACATCTATAATAGAGCTTCTGCAATGAGTATGATTATGTTCTTAATCATCGTTGTTTGTTCAGCAGTACTATTCTATATCATGAGAGATAAAGATGAAGTAGCATTGAAAAAAATGCTTAAAGCTGAACGTAAAGCACAGAAACTTGCTGCAAAAGGAGTGAACTAATGCCACAGAGTAAAAAAGCACAAGATACAATTCTTAAAACTATTGTATTAATAGTATCAATTATTTTAGCAGCAATGAGTTTATTGCCATTTATTATCATGATTATAAACTCAACAAGAAGTACTTATGAAATTCAGCAGCATGCTGTTTCATTTATTCCTTCGAAGTATTTGCTTTCAAACTTTAAGATTCTTACTGGTAAATCTTTTAATCCATTAAGAGGGTTCTTAAACAGTTTGATTCTTTCTGGTGGAGTTACAGGGTTAGCTTTGTATTTCTCTACATTAACAGCCTATGGTCTTGTAATGTATGATTGGAAAGCAAAAAAAGCTTTCTTCAGTTTCATTATGGCAATCATGATGATTCCTTCTACAATTACAATCATTGGTTTCTACCAGATGGTTTATAAACTACATATGGCAAACCGCTTGATAGTATTGATTCTTCCTGCAATTGCTTCACCTTCGTTGGTATTTTTTATGCGTCAGTATATGAAACCGGCAGTTTCTCCATCATTAGTAGAATCTGCTCGTATTGATGGTGCTAAAGAATTTTTTACATTCAACGCAATTGTATTGCCAATTATGAAACCTGCTATTGCTACCCAGGCAATCTTCTGTTTCGTATCAAGCTGGAACGAATTGTTTAGACCATTAATCTTGCTTACAAAACAAGACAAATACACTTTACCTATTATGATTTCTTTGCTTAAAGGTGATATTTATAAGACAGAATATGGTAGCATATATCTTGGATTAACACTTACAGCTCTTCCATTGATTATTGTTTACTTCATTCTTTCTAAATACATTGTTGCTGGTGTTGCTTTAGGTTCAGTTAAGGGATAATAGTTTTTCTAAAAAGAGGGAAAACTTCATAAAATCTGTGCAGATTGCGTGGTTTTCAAGAACTTTCTTGGAATATGCAGCTGTGCAGATTTTTTTTATTTTAAAAATTAATTTACTTAAAAAATAATATAAATTAATCAAAATTAATTAAAATAATTGATAATTTTACAATAAATATAGATTTTTTAGTTTGCTAATATTACAGTTTGAAATTATAATAAAATCATAATTACGAAATCGTTGGCGTATGCTTTTGAAAGTAGTTAAAATTCATAATGAGGTTATAAATGAAATACGGTTATTTTGACGATGACAAAGCTGAGTATGTTATCACACGTCCGGATACTCCTACATCTTGGAGCAACTATCTTGGATCAACAGTTTACGGTGCTGTAATCACAAATAATGCTGGTGGTTATGGTTTCTACAAATCTGGAGCACAGGGACGTTTTATGCGTCTTCGTTTTAATGCTGTTCCAATGGATCAGCCTGGTCGCTATTTCTATCTTCGTGATCAGGAAGATGGGGATTTTTGGTCTGCTTCTTGGCAACCAGTTGGTAAACCTCTTGATCAGTATAAATCTGAATGTCGTCATGGTACTGCATATACAACAATCACATCTGAATATAAAGGAATTAAGTCAGAAACAAAATATTATGTTCCTCTTGGACAAAATTTTGAATATTGGAGACTTAAGGTAACAAATACATCAGATAAAACAAGAAAAATTAGAGTGTTCTCTTACTGTGAATTTGCTAATCAGTGGAATACTACACAGGATCAGGTAAATCTTCAGTATTCTATTTTCATTGTTAAGGGTGAAAAAGTTGGTGATAATTTACTTCGCTATTCAATTCAGGATAATTTATACATCCAGCATCCGGAGTATGAAGTAGGTGGTGCTTATATGAGCCAGTGGGTTGCTTTAATTGGTACACCAATGACTGGTTTTGATACAAGCCGTGAAGCATTTATAGGTACTTATGGTTCTTATGAACATCCAAAAGCTGTTGTAGATGGTGCATGTACTAATTCAGAAGCTTTTGGTGATAACTCTTGTGGTACAGTTCAGGGTGATTTGGAGCTTAAACCAGGTGAAACAAAAGAAATTATGTTAATGCTTGGTATTGATGATGCTCTTGCTGTTGGACAGAAAATTGTAAATGAATTTGGCAACTTCAAACGTGCTGATGAAGAATTTGAAAAGCTTGTAAATAACTGGCATGCAAAACTTGGTTCATACAAAGCTATAACACCTGATGAAGATATTAACCACACAGTAAATGTATGGGGCTTGTATAACTGTTTAATTACATTTGCCTGGTCTCGTGCTGCTTCTCTTGTTTATAATGGAGAACGTGATGGTCTTGGTTATCGTGATTCTGTTCAGGATATTCTTGGTGTTGCTGCTGCAATTCCAGAAGAAGCAGAAGAACGTCTTGTTCGCATGATTTCTGGTCAGTGTCAGAATGGTGGTGCTATTCCTGTAATTTCTAAAGATTTTAATGCAGGTCATGAAAAAGCTCCAAAACCAGAAGAATTCCGTTCAGATGACTGTGAATGGTTCTTTAATGCTGTTCCTGCTTATGTTGCAGAAACTGGTAATTTTGATTTCTACAATAAGGTAATTCCTTATGCTGATGGCGGTGAAGCTACTGTTTACGGACACTTACGCCGTGCTCTTGAATTCAACTTGGAAAGAATGGGTGCAGACGGACTTCCTTGTGGTCTTTTAGCAGACTGGAATGACTGTCTTAAACTTGGATATCATGGTGAATCTTTGTTCGTAGCATTCCAGTTGCGCCTGGGTCTAACAACTTATGCAGATATTTCTAAACGTCTTGGTAAAGAAGATGAAGCTGCATGGGCTTTGAAACAGCGTGACACTTTGGATGCAAATATTCAGAAAAAGTGCTGGGACGGAAAATGGTTTGTATGGGCAATTGGTGAAGATGGAACTGTTTACGGTACACAGACAATTGAAGAAGGTCAGATTTATCTTAATACTCAGGTTTGGGCTGTTATGTCTTCTGCTGCAACTGCGGAACAGGCTCGTCTTTGTATGCAAGCTGTAAAGGAAAAACTTGCAACACCTTATGGTTTAATGCTTTGTGCTCCTCCATTTGTAAAGACTCGTTCTGATATTATGTCTTCTGTAGTATTCTTGCCAGGTATTAAGGAAAATGCAGGTATCTTCAACCATACACAAGGTTGGGGTGTAATTGCAGAAACAATGCTTGGAAATGGTGATCGTGCTTATGAATATTGTAAGGCTTCAATTCCAGCTGCTTATAATGATAAGGCTGAAATTCGTCAGAGTGAACCATATGTTGTAGGACAGACAACTTACTCAACATTCTCTAAACGTCCTGGAAATACTCGTGTTGCCTGGCTTTCTGGAGCCGGTACCTGGTCTTATTATGCAATTACTCAGTACATGCTTGGTGTTAAACCACAGTACAATGGTATGTTGTTTGATCCATGTATTAAAGCTGATTGGGATGGATACACTGTTGAACGTCGCTGGAGAAAAATGAACCTTAAAATAGAAGTAAAAAATCCTCAGCATGTTTGTAAAGGTGTTGAATATGTGGAAGTTGATGGAAAACGCTTAGATGCAGCTTATGTACCTGTAGAAATGATTAAGGACGGAAGTTCAATAGTTGTTCATATGGGTAAAGATGCAAAAACATATGATGCAGAACGTGTTTAAATTATAAAATATAAGAAAAGGGCTTTTCATTCTGATACAATGCTCCCATAGTATTGAATACAGTAATTGAAGAGCCCTTTTTTTTACGCCCGTTGCATTTTTATTTTAATAGTAATAATATATTAAATACATCTATTCTTAATTGAATGCTAATTGAAAGCCGACTCTTGCTTTTGTGAGATGCTCGCCCGGGTGTTCGGGGAAATTGCGGTTTTTCAATAAGAAGGTATTTATGATTACTCTCAAATTTGGCGGCACTTCAATGGCCAATGCCCGCCGTATCTTGGCTTCTTCCGAAATTATTATTAATCGTGCAAAAGAAGATCGTATCAGTGTTGTAGTTAGCGCTTGTGCTGGTGTTTCTAACAATCTTCAGTCTGCTATTGATGCAACAATCAATGGTATTTCTGGGGCTAATTATGTTACAGATTTACGCAACACTCACAATGAAATTTGTCTTGAACTTCAGTCTAAACTTCCTGGTTTTGATGCAGAAAAGACAATGGCTAAACTTGAACCAAACTTTGTTGAATTGGAAAAACTTCTTGCAGGCTGTGTAAGCTTTGGTGAATGTCCAGACACAGTTCACTGCCGTATTATGGGTATGGGAGAATTGCTTTCTGCTCCAATTATGGAAGCTGTTCTTCTTGCTAAAAAACAGAGTGTAATTTTCCTTGATTCACGCAAATTCGTATATACAAATACAAATCAGAAAGAAGGAGAAGCTGACTACGCCCTTTGTAACGAAGCTTGTGCTCCTTTCCGTGATGGTGCTAGTCCAACTCAGACTCGCATTCTTTTGTTCCCAGGATTTATCTGTAGTTATAAAGCAAGTGCAGATGCAAAACCTGTTATGGGACTTTTGGGACGCAATGGTTCAGATTTTTCTGCTGCAATTATCGGTTCTTCTTTGCGTGCTAAACGTGTAGAATTCTGGACTGATGTTGACGGCGTTTATACAGCAGACCCTCGTGTTGTAAAAGATGCAATTCTTGTAGATGATATGACTTATGAAGAATCAATGGAGCTTTCTTTCTTTGGTTCTAAAGTTCTTCATCCAAAAACAATTGCTCCTCTTCAGGCAAAAGGCATTGAAGCCTGGAGTTTGAACAGCCATAATCCAAGTGCTCGTGGTACAAGAATTGGTAAAGGTCCTTTTGAAAGTCGTGCTAAATCTAGCATTTGTGGTATTTCTTCTTTGAAACGGGTTGCTTTGATTTCAGTTGGCGGTTCATTAATGCGTGGACGTTCTGGTATGGCTAGTAAAATCTTCTCCGCAGTTTCAAGTGCAGGTGTTTCTATTCTTTTGATTACTCAGTCATCTTCTGAATATACAATTTCTTTCTGTGTAAAAGATGACGAAGCTTCAAAAGTAAAAGAAGCTTTGGATAAGAAATTTGCACTTGAAATTCGTGAAAAATTAATTGATGAAGTTGAAGTACGTCATGATTGTGCTATTGTTTCTGTAGTAGGTGACGGTATGATTGCAAATCGTGGTGTTGCATCAAAATTCTTTAATGCTCTTTCTAGTCAGGATATTAATATTCTTGCAATTGCTCAGGGATCTAACGAACGCTGTATTTCTGCTGTAATTGAAAATGAATACGCTGATACTGCGGTAAAAGCTGTACATCAGTTCTTCTTCCACACAGCCCAGACTATTGAAGTATTTGCATTTGGTGCTGGAACAATTGGTGGAACAATGATAGACCAGATTCGTGACCAGAGAGAAAAGCTTCTTAAAGAAAATGTAGACATCAAGGTTCTTGCCATCACAACTATTGATGGTATGATTTTGAACGAAGATGGAATCGATCTTTCTAACTGGCGGGACCAGATGAAAAAGCCAGATTTCCCATTTGGACCACAAAATGTTGATGATATCATTAAGTTTGTAAAAGAAAAGAAGCCTTTGAATCCTGTATTTGTAGACTGTACAGCTTCTTACGATTTGCCAGAACGCTATTTGGACATTATCAACGCCGGTATGAGCATTGCGACTCCAAACAAACGTGCAAACTCTATGGATATTAATTTCTATCATGAATTGCGCCGTACTGCAAATAAGATGAACCGTCGCTTCCTTTATGAAACAAACGTAGGTGCCGGTCTTCCAATTATTGATACTTTGCAGAACCTTTACAAATCTGGTGATAAGCTGGAAAGCTTTAACGGAATTATGTCTGGTTCTCTTTCTTATATCTTTGGTAAGCTGGATGAAGGTGTTAAATTCAGTCAGGCTGTTAAAGAAGCTAAAGAACTTCGTTATACAGAACCTGATCCTCGTGATGATTTGGAAGGTAAAGATGTTGCTCGTAAAGCTTTGATTATTGCCCGTGAATCTGGTTACGATATTGAACTTACTGACATTGAAATGTTTAAAGTATTCCCAGACAGCTTTGATGCAAGTGGAACTGTAGATGAATTTATGGCAAAACTTCCTGAAGTTGATGAATACTTTGAAAAGAAAATGGCTGATCTTAAGAAAAAAAACATGGTTCTTCGTATGGGTGCCACAATTAAAGATGGAAAAGCTAGTGTTGGAATGATGGAAGTTCCTGTAACTGACCCATTGTATTCTGTACGTGGTGGAGAAAACGCATTTGTATTCTACACAGAACGTTACAAGCCAATTCCTTTAACAGTTCGGGGATATGGTGCAGGTGCTGGAGTTACTGCTGCCGGTGTATTCGGTGACATTCTCCGTACAGTCAGCTTTAATCCAGAGCGATAAAAAAGCGAGCAGATTACGCAGATAATCGCAGATTTCTTTATATTTAATTCTTATAAATCTGCGTACTTCTGCGTCATCTGCGGGAACTTTATGAGGTTTATTATATGGACAAATTTGTATTAGCAGTGTTAGTTGAAAATAAAGCTGGTGTTCTTAGCCGTGTTTCTGGATTATTTAGTCGCCGTGGATATAATATTGATTCTTTGACTGTTTGTGAAACTCATAATCCAAATCAGTCTAGAATGACAATCGTTGTTCGGGGGGATGAATATATTCTGGAACAGATTCAGAAACAGCTTGCAAAATTGCAGGAAGTTATTGCAATTAAAAAATGCGAAAACAGTTCTTCTGTCCAGCGTGAAATGGCACTTATTAAAGTAAGAGCAGAAGCAAGCAATAGAGGAACAATTATTGAAACTTGTGATATTTATAAAGCAAGAATTGTTGATGTTTCTTTAGAATCTGTTGTCATAGAAATTACTGGTAGTGAAGAAAAAATCTCCAGTTTACTTAGATTGCTTGAACCATATGGAATTCTTGAATATGTAAAAACAGGATTAACTGTTCTTGAACGTGGTTCTGTTGTAATGTAGGTTTAAATTAAAGAAAAATAACATACAGACAGATTGCAACTTCCACGATGAAAATACTACCAGTTAGAAAGATGCTGTCAAAACCGCTCCATAAGGAGCTACACGTGTAGGTCGGCAAGGAAACTATATTCCGCCCTACAAGTGTTTTTGCCATCCTCTTTCTGCCTTCCCGTATTTTCATGCATAGATTTTTCATGTCTGTAAATAGTTTTTCTTTATTCAAACCATGGCCCCAGAAGGGGCAGAATTTATAAAACACATCCCCGACTTTAAAAACGAATCACTCATTTACGGCCATAAAAGAATGATACTTTCACACAGCAATGTTTTTCACTTAAAATCCCCGCCCTTCTGGGGTGCAGGTTTACCAATGAAAGAAAAATTAAAATACCCAGGGAGCAGTTACCTAAAAGGGCGGGAGCAGAAAAAAGACTTCTCAAAAAGGCTCTAAGGGCGGAAACAATCGTTTCCTTGCCGCCCTTAGCGTCTAGCGACGATATCTAGCGGTTTTGAGAAGG
>JAHAZJ010000053.1 GCA_018385315.1 Treponema sp.
GTCATCAGTTTCAAAAATTGAAAAAAGAAAGGATATTAAAATTTCAACATTAATAGATTATCTCGACAGTCTTGGAATGGGATTAGAAATAATCACATACCCTAAAATGGCTGTTTCTAAAAAACAAGAAAAAATATTGTTAAAGGTATAAGCAACCTAACAAGAAGTTCAAAGCCGACAAACCGGTCAAGCCGGTTTGCGGTTTAACTCATTGTTATGCTCACACGCCACGGGCGTGGTATAGGAAATAAAAAGATGTATATTACAGTTGCTTATTATGGCGAAATATTAGAAGAACCTGTTTTCAATAAAAATGAAATTTCTGAAATCAAATGGATTAGTGAAAACGAAATAGACGATTTTGAATTTTGTCCTGGTGATGTTGAATTATTGAAAATAGGTTTTAAGAGTATAAAGTAGCTGATCAGGCAATATGCACTAAAGGATCTTCTACTTCAATTCCTTTTTCGTAAATTGTATAAGGGTCAATATCGATACAATTGTATTTATCGTATTTACCATCCAATGTCCATGCAAGAGTTCCATTCAGGACTGTACAGTTATTTATGTAAAAATCTAAATCAATTAGTTTAGAGAAAACGCCTTTGCCTACTAAGTGAGATACATTATATTCTTTTATCTTTCCGTCTACGAAATAAACGAAAACATTATAATTGTCTTTAGGTAAAACCTGTACAACTTCCATTTGTACCTCCTTACTTAAGTGGATTTATTTTTGCTGGTAATTCCATATTTTTAGCCTGATTCCAATTCACTAACAACAGGCACTATTTACTCCTAGAATAAATATATCATAAAAAATCAATATCGACTATAATAAAAATCCGATAGTAAATCCATTTAATTTCGAAGAACATTATATTAATGGAGGAAAATATTAAATTATGAAGAAAATCATTATAATTTTTGTTTTTTTTTATTACTTTACCATTATTTTCGGAGCAAATCCATTCGAGCATAGTTCAAAATTTTAGCGAGGTGATAAAATGAAAAAAATGATTACAATTTTTATTTTACTATTTAGTTTATTTGTTTCACAACTCTTTGGTGAATCGAATTTAGATTTGTTTATAGAAGCCTGGGGAAATGAATATTCAGAGCAAGAAATAAACTTTATAAAAGAACTTAATGGAGATTCACAAAATGGTAAGGTTAAAGAAATCTTCTTTTATGATGAAAAAGATTTGCTTGTAAAAAAGTGGTCTGGCACCTGGAACAATCACTTCGATCTTCTTTCCTTTGAATATGACATTGAACAAAATATTGCAGAAAGAAAAGTTGCTGAAGGTTATGAAGAAACGCTTTATTTTTATGACACTCAAAATCGTCTGATTAGAACAACAGTTACAAACTCCAATGAATTCTGTAATTATATTATGATGAAAAAAGAACCATGGAGTTTAGAAGAACAAAAATCAGTGATGGGAATGTTATTTATGATTTAACTGGTTTCGATGAATATGATTCAAATGGAAATCTGGTACATTCAAAACATTATTCTTCAATAATTACAAGCGAAAATAAATTATTAAATGCAGAAATAAAGGAAACCTACTGGAAATACTATGAAAATAAGCTTCTTCTTCATACGAAAACAATCTTTAGGGAAAAAGAAACAAATACCTATGAAGAAACATTTTGTTGGGATAACGGAAACTTAAATACAGTTATAATTTATGAAGAAGTTGAATAGAAAGAAGTTAGGACAATTCTAACTCTAAAATCACATAACACCGGTCTTATTCAAGAAAATATATACAGTCGGCTTATGCGGTATTCTTTGGCTCATCGATTTGATTGGCATTACAAAGAAAGTAAAAGAATACAATTACAATGAGTTGATGAAGATTCTTTAACCATATTTAAAACAATAAGAGAACTTTTGGTTCAAGCCGAAAGTTTTCTTTTTAAAATTATCTGATGACATGACCTGCATTATTAGAGAGATTTTTAATTGTCCATGCCCTACTTGTGGAGTAACAAGAGATTTGATTTCCTTGCTCCAAATCGTCACCCTGGAGTTTTAAAAGATCCAAATTTCTATATGTCTCCAGATTTTGATGAGCCTTTAGAAGATTTTAAGGAGTATATGTGAAATATCTTTTAGACACACATGCACTGCTTTAGAATTGTTAAAAACATTGCCTGATATTCATCGGGATCCATTTGACAGACTGTTGATTGCTATGGCAAAAGAAAATGATTTTACAATTATTACAAAAGACTCAAAAATTCCGTTGTATGATGTAAAGACAATTTGGTAGATAATCGCCTAACACATATAAGGCCCCAGCTTGTCAATAAGAATCCTCAAAAAGTAATCATTTAAGGCTGTCTTTTTCAGGCAGTCTTCTTTTTTAGAGAAAAATGGAGCTTCCGCGGAGCCCGCTTTTTTATTGGAAATAATTGCTTTTTAGTCTAAATATGGTATAATAAAAAGACTGGAGGTAAATATGATAACAAATGTCCAAGAATGCATAAAACCTATTTCGTATATTAAAACAAATGCGGCTGATATGATGAATTTTGTTAATGACAGGAAAGAACCTCTTATCATAACGCAAAATGGAGAATCTCGAGCTGTACTAATAGATGTGGAATCCTATCAAGAAATGAAAAATGCTTTCAACTTATTAAAGATTATTCAATTTTCTGAAAGGGATGTTAAAAACGGAAAGTACAAACCTGCCTCCGAAGTCTTTTCAAATTTAAGAAGGAAATATAACTGTGGAGAATGAAATTAACGAAGTTATAGTATCTCAATTTGCTGAAGACGATTTGAATGAAATAGTCGAATATTATTTTTTACTGTCACAAAATTATGTTGAAAAAATAATCTCAGAATTTGAAGAAAATGTAATGTCTTTAAAGAAACATCCTAGAAGTGGTAGAGTTGTGCCTGAATTAGAAAAGCAAGGGATTTTACAGTATAGAGAACTTATTCAAGGTTATTACCGAATCGTTTATGAAATTTCTGATGATAAAGTAATTGTTCATACAATAATTGATGGACGAAGAAATTTTGAAGATATAATAATCTCAAAATTGTCTCGCTATTATGGAAACTAAACCTAACATGGTTTTCGAAACCGTTTTTACGATTTAAAACGCTAGTTATGACGACAGGCCACTGGCTTGCTTGTTTTAGGAAGAAAAAATGAAAAAAATTATTTTATCAATGATACTAACATCATTCTTTTCAATTGCTCTATTTGCGCAAAATATTGAAGATTTTGAGAAAGATTTTATTAATGCAACTAAAACTGAGTTTACTGAAGCAGATTTAAATAACATGTTGATTATTTAAAACAGTTAGTGGAAAAAGAAGGTTCTGTTTCCAAGGAGCTATTAGACGGATTTTATAAATCACAAAATATAGAAAATAAAATTGACTCGCTTCAATCTACTTATGAAAAAATATACCAGATAGAAAAGAGTTTGGATTGGATAGTAAAGAAAAAATAGTTAAAGATTTAGCGAAAGAATTAATCGCAGGTTGGGATAACTAATATATTCTATAAGACAAAAAGTAGAATTAAAACATTGTTAGATTGATGGTGCACTGCGACACTTTCAGTGAAAGTAAAATCTCCAACATTTTTCTCTCTAAAAATTTGGGTAGTGTACACTACCCAAAGGGACTTGAAAAATCCCTTTGGGCGAAGTCTTGTTACACTCGACTTCGCCCAAAAAGTAAAAATATAATCGTTGGAGGATTTTATGAAAAAAAATTTTGCAATTATGATTGCAATATTTATCTCTGTTTGTGCCTTTGCACAAGAGCCGCTTTTACATGAAGAAAGTTATATCCACAATCAGGAAGGGCTATATTGGGAATTTAAAGTACCATATTATTCAGAGTATATAAAAATTGATTGTTCAACCAGTGCAGAGTTTTCCTGGAAAATGAAATTTGCGATTGTACCAACAAAAGAAGATGCAATAAATTTTTGTGCTGGACAAAAATTTTATTATATAAAGGGAACATATAAGAAAAAAGCACAAAATTATTCAATTATAGTAAAGGATTTAGAGCCAGGCAAGACTTACTATTTCTGTGCTTTTAATGATACTTATGGATTCACTGCAGCTAGCCAATATAAAATTATTCCTGTAATTATAGCATATTAATAAGCTGCTTTTACGCAAAACTGCAAATATTTGTTGTATAAAAAATCCAGCCAAGTCAAGCGTGTCTGGATTTTTTATTTGATTTAGCGTACCAATTATGATACAGTATAAATATGGAAATCGAAAAGAAACTGCAAGTAGAATTTTTCAAAACAGAACAAAATAATGAGCCTGAAGAGATTTCCTAAAGTCGTTGTCACCAGACGATAAAAAATCTGTTGGTGCTGATATTATGGCGGTTGAGATGTTGTGGCCGATAGGTTACCCGACAGTCAGAAAACTCCAAAAAATGATATGGAGTTAGGAAAGAAAAGAAAGTCACTGGTTTTAGGAGGGCAAAAATGAATAAAGCTTATGTAGGAAGCTCTTTTGATGATTTTCTCGAAGAAGAAGGTATTGCTGAAGAAGTAAGAAATGAAACAATCAAACGCTTAATTTCCTATAATTTACTTGAAGAAATGCAGAAACAGAATATAAACAAAACTGAAATGGCAAAAAAAATGTCCACTTCTCGCGCGGCATTAGACAGGCTTTTAAATCCATACAATGATTCTGTAACTCTTGCAACGTTGACTAAAGCGGCCAATGTTCTTGGTAAAAAACTAGTTTTGCAGTTGCAGTAGAAAAACAAAACCTAACAAAAAGTTCAAAGCCGACACGCGGTCAAGCAGCCTGTGGCACAACCCATTGTTATGTGGACGACAGGCGCACTGGAGTTTTATGAAAAGAAACTTTTTTATTTTATCCATGAGTTTTATTTTTGTAATTGC
>JAHAZJ010000215.1 GCA_018385315.1 Treponema sp.
ATCTGCATTTACCATTTTTAGTGTCGCCGGATCACTGAACTTCTGAGGAATTGTATTTCTGTAAACTTCACTCGCGAAGCATGTTTGCAATTTTCTCTGAATCGATTTTATCGCTTTTTGTTTTTCCGCCGTGAATTGACTTCATGTAATAGGCATGCCCAAGTGCAAAATCAATTCCGTTTTCTGCACAAAAGTCTGCAACCCAGTACCAGGTAAAAATGCATTCAACGCCGACTACAATGTCTTTCCCAAAAGTATTGGTCACAAGTTCCAGATTATCTCTGGAACATTCCATGTTTTTGTGGAATACAGTTTCTCCGCTGTTGTTAATGACACAAATGTACATGCTCTTATAAAAAAGCCGTTAAAAAAAATGCGAAAGCATTTTTTAGGCTTTTCAACAAAATTGCTCGCGACATTTATGGAGCGGTTCTTGCATGAAGGTCGATTCCAATGTAAAATTGATGCTGGTTCTTATAGAATCTCATTAAGGTCCCCCTTTTGAATTAATTAGGATATTGTGCCCTAATGGACTTATCTATCTTAGCATGATAAGCCTGGGGCCTTAATGATTTTCAAAGCTTCAAAGCGGATGTCGCGGTCAAGCTGCCTGCGGTACAACCCATTGTTATACGGACGCCCGCACTGGGACGCTTTTTTTGAGAATTTTACCAATTGACAAATGGGGAATAAATATTGCATAATGCAAGTAATAATCCCATTCTCGAGGTAAATATGGAAGAAGTTTTTTTTCAGTCCTCAATTATAGATTTGCTAGAACAAGTTACAAAACTATACTCTATTTCTGATATTGCAACAGAACTACAAGTTAATCAAAGTACAATTCATCGTTGGCTAAACGGTTCTGTACAACCAAAATCATTCATTGCAGACAGATTAGTAAACATGATTTCAAGAAAAATTCCTGCCCAAGAAAATGACGAAAAAGATGGGGATTTTACTTTTATTGACCTTTTTGCAGGAATTGGCGGTATCAGAAAAGGCTTTGAACAGGCTGGTGGAAAATGCGTTTTTACTTCGGAATGGGATGAATTCGCACAAAAAACATACAGCAATAATTATCCCTCAAAATGCCCGATAAACGGTGACATTACTAAAGTAAATGCAGAAGACATTCCTGACCACGATGTTTTATTGGCTGGTTTTCCATGCCAACCATTCAGTATCGCAGGAGTTTCAAAGAAAAAATCCCTAGGTCGTCCTACAGGCTTTGAGGATAAAACGCAAGGAACATTATTTTTTGATGTTGCTCGTATAATTGAAAAAAAGAAGCCGAAAGTATTTGTTCTTGAAAATGTAAAAAACTTAAAATCTCATGACAAAGGAAATACTTTCAAAGTAATTTGGGAAACTTTAACACAAGATTTAAAGTATACTTGCAGTTATAGAATTATAGACGGTCAAAGCTGGGTTCCTCAACATCGTGAAAGAATTGTAATTGTTGGATTTAGAAATAAAGTTGACTTCTCGCTTGAGGATATGGAACTTCCACCAAAAGGAGAAGTAAAACTGGCAAGTATACTTCACAAAACAGACGGAACTGAACCTAGACTTCCGCAGGATGGCGATAAATATTTTGATTTTGAAAACAATAAAGTTTTGGATAAATATACATTAACAGACAATCTTTGGGCTTACCTACAAGCCTATGCACAAAAACACCGTTCAATGGGAAATGGATTTGGCTATGGACTTGTAAATGAAAATGACATCGCAAGAACTCTTTCGGCAAGATATTACAAAGATGGTTCAGAAATTTTAATTTCCCAAGGCGAAGGAAAAAATCCACGCCGCCTTACACCTCGGGAATGTGCTAGACTTATGGGGTATCCCGATGATTATGTAATTCCCGTTTCTGATACAAGAGCATATAAACAGTTTGGAAATTCTGTTGTTGTTCCTTTATTCCATGCAGTTGCAGAATTTATAAAACCGTTACTTATGGAAGAAATTGAAAATGAAAACCATAACACAGAACGAATTTACGCAGAAAAAAGAATTGCAATTTAAGGGTTAGATTATGGAAATCATTGCATCAAAAGTAATCGAAGATACAGCAAACAGTGAAAGAATATTTTGTAAATTCCTTTCAGCAAATGATACAGGAGAAACTGGAGGCCATCAGAGTGGAATCTATATTCCCAAAAATTCTGTGCCACTCATTTTTGACACTCCTGGCGTAAAGGGAGAAAATAAAGAAGAATTCAACAAAATAAAATGGCAAGATGATTTTGAAAGTGACGCTCATTTTAAGTATTATGGACAGGGAACAAGAAACGAATACCGCATAACAGGCTTTGGAAGAAATTTCCCATTTCTAAAACCTGCATTTACAGGTTCGTTAGTCATAATTTTAAAACAGAAAGATTCCTCTTATAAAGGTTATGTTCTTGAAACAGAAGACGAAATTGAGTATTTCCTTGATTATTTTGGAATTACTCCTAACGAAACAAACCGTCTTATTGATACAGAATTAGCAAATCCCGAAGAAAAAGAAAAACTTGCAATTCAAGAATTTATAAAATCCCTTACATCAGATTTCCCTTCATCAGAACAGATGTCATTGGAAGCACAAAGAATCCAAAATCTAGTTTTTGATCATAACGAATACATTCAGCAAAAACCAGATGACAAATTGCTGGATTGGACGGAAGTTGAGTATAGACTTTTCAGAGCTATAGAACATGACAGATACGGCTCTCTCATAAAAAATGGTTTTTCAGATGTTGAAAAATTTATTGAGCTTGCAAATCAAGTATTGAACAGAAGAAAAAGTCGTGCTGGGAAAAGTTTAGAACATCATTTAAGTTCACTTTTTAAAGGAAATTCTATTACATTTACGCCACAGGCAATCACTGAAGGTAATAAAAAACCAGACTTTATTTTTCCATCGATAGAAGCATATCACGACACATCTTTTTCAGTTGATAAATTGGCATCACTTGCAGCAAAAACAACATGCAAAGACCGTTGGAGACAAGTGTTAAACGAAGCTGACAGATTACGTTCCCAAAACAAATTTCTGTGTACACTCCAACAAGGAATTTCTTCCGCACAACTTGAAGAAATGAAAAGTGAAAAAGTTGTTTTGGTAGTTCCAGAGAGATATATAAAAACATATCCCGAAAAATACCAACAAGATATTTGGACGGTAAAGAAGTTTATTAAATATGTGAAAGAAATAGAAAAATAAGGAATGTTTTTTCACCGAGTCAAGCTCGGTGAAAAAATTATTTGAATTTTAGGGCTAAACAAAGTAGCGGTTATACGCGGCTTGGAAATGTAAATTTAATGAGGAAGCGTTACTTCTAAAACATAAATGTTTTCATAAAAAAAAGGAATAAAGAAACGAAAATGTTTATCATCAATAATATCGTATAACAATGTCTTCAAAGCCGACACGGCAGTCAAGCTGCCGTGCGGTTTAAGACTATGTTATGACGACAGGCACACAGGCCTGCTTTTTTTGGAGGAAAAATGGATTATAAATATACTAAACAAACACCTGTAAAACTACGTGAAATCGGAAAAGATGAAAAATGGTTACAGGAAATGATAGAAAAAGATCCCTCAATTTTAAACTTGGGAGATTTAGCTGTAATCGAACGAGAAAGAAAGCAATCTTCAGGAGGAAGAATTGATTTTCTTATGTACAATCCAGACGACGGTGTTAGATATGAAGTTGAATTAATGCTTGGAACAGTTGATGAGAGTCATATTATAAGAACAATAGAATATTGGGATATCGAAAGAAAAAGATTTCCTTCACTAGAACACCGAGCAGTCATAGTTGCTGAACAAATAACAAATAGATTCTTCAATATAATAAGTTTATTGAATCAATCAATTCCCTTAATTGCAATTCAATTAAATGCTTTTATTATTGAAAGTAATCTTTGCTTAAATTTTGTTAAAGTACTTGATATAAACGAACCTGGTGACGAAGAATTACAAGGAACTTCAGAAATAGTAAACAGAGAATATTGGGAACAAAAAGTTAATAAAAAATCATTACAAGTTTTAGATGAAATTGTAGTAGTTCTAAAAGATACCATTCCTGATTTACGAATTACATATAATAAAAATCATATCGCTATGGGCTCCGAAGGTGGAGTTAATTTTTCATGGTTTCACCCAAGGAAAGGAACTCACATCCATTTTGATGTAAAAATTGATAATGATGTTATAAAAGAATGGAATGAAAAACTCGAAGAATCAGGAATCGAAAATATGATAAGGAGTAATGGTACAAACATAAGTGCTAAAATAACATCAAAAGAACTTTCATCTACAAAAGACTTGATTTCAGAATTATTTAATAAGGCTTATGAATTAGCTAAATAATGAATATTTCAGAAAGCACGTCAAGCATGCTTTCTGAAATGAAATTAAACTTTAGGGTGAAACACGGTAGTGGTGGTACGCGGCTTTACGCCACTTGAAAAATAAATAATAATAGAAGTGCTGTTTCAAAACTGATCAGAATAATACTTAAAAAAAGGAATTAAGAAATCTGATTCTGTATAAGAAATATAATTTGTCATAACA
>JAHAZJ010000216.1 GCA_018385315.1 Treponema sp.
AAAAGACTGTCCATTTGCAGCTACACAGAATCTTGCCAAAAAGCGATTCAGCCTTCAGTGCCATTGTGAAGTAAAAGATACTCCATGTGGAAACCAGATTTTTGAGAATTTTGCCAGATATTGTGCAATGGAAAAAAACTGGGACCAGAATACTGTTCTTCAGGTTATTCTTGACCAAATAAAAAAAGACGCAGCCGACAAAAATGTTCTGCTTTTCCTTTCTGGAGGCGTAGATTCAACAATCACTTTTGCGCTTTTGAATAAAGCCCTAGGGCAGGAAAGAGTTCTTGGTCTTCATATTGATAACGGCTTTATGCGTAAAAACGAATCAGCAAATGTTGCTGATGCTTATCATAAATTCGGATTCAATAATTTTATCGTAGAAGATGCTTCAGAAAGTTTCTTAAAAGCAATTGCCGGTTTAACAGATCCACAAAAAAAACGAATGGCAGTTGGTGAAAACTTTATCACAGTGCGTAACGAAGTAGTTGCAAAGCAGAACCTGGATGAAAGTCAGTGGATGCTTGCACAGGGAACACTGTATCCGGATATTATTGAATCTGGTGGAACAAAAAACTCTAATACAATAAAAACTCATCATAACCGTGTTCAAGGTATTCAGGATTTAATCGCTAAAGGTTTAATTATTGAACCAGTGAAAGATCTTTATAAAGACGAAGTTCGTGCTATCGGAAAAAAACTCGGTCTTTCTGCAGAACTTGTAATGCGTCATCCATTCCCAGGTCCTGGACTTTCTATCAACGTTCTTTGTAATGATGGAAAAGAAAAGTCACAGGATGCAGAAGAATTACCATTAGCTTTGAAGGAACTTGAAGGCATTGAACTTAATATGTTCTGTGAAAACTGCAGTGCAAATCTTAAACGCAGCATTCTTCCTGTTCGTTCAGTTGGTGTTCAGGGAGATTTCCGTACATATCGTTTTCCAGCTTTGCTTGATTTTGGTCCTGCAAAAGAAAAAGAATGGCCACTTGGAGCAGTTGCTGCAGAAAAAGGAATCAGACATTTCCCTGGTAAGCGGGAAAAAATTGAAGAATGTTCTTCTACAATTACAAATGTTTCAAAATATGCAAACCGCACTGTAATCAAATTGTATCAGAAACCAGGACTTAAGGATGATGATTTGAAATTACAGGAAGGTTATTGTGATCGACGCCGTTTGGATCAGCTTCGAGAAGTAGATAATATTGTTTTAACAGAACTTCATAAATCAGGCTGGTATGATCAGATTTTCCAGCATCTTACAATCGATTTACCATATGCTGCAACACCAGAAACTGCAACTTTTGTTTTACGTCCAGTTGTTTCAGAAGATGTTATGACCGCCAGATTTGCAATGCTTCCAAAAGAAGTACTTGGTGTGATTGTACAGAAAATAGCAGAACTCCCATTTGTGGATGCACTATATTTTGATGCTACAAACAAGCCTCCTGCAACTTTTGGTTGGGAATAATTATGAATCCTGGCGAACTGCTGAAAATTTTAAACGTTGCAGAAAAACTGAAATGTAATACTCGTCATTGCTATACATCTTCCGGTCGTCATGAAAGTGTAGCTGAACACTGCTGGCGAACGGCACTTATGGCAATGTTACTTGAATCAGAATTTCCCCAGGCTGATATGAATAGGGTCATTAAAATGATACTTATTCATGATTTAGGGGAAGCTTTTACGGGGGATATTCCTTGTTTTAATAAAACTTCAAAAGATGAAACAAATGAAAGTAATGTTCTCGATGATTGGGTAAAAACTTTCCCAGAGCCAGAACAGAAGCAGTGGTTAGAACTGTATGCCGAAATGAATGCATTGGAGACACAGGAAGCAAAGATTTATAAAGCTCTTGATAAAATGGAAGCTGTTATTCAACATGATGAGTCTGATATTTCTACTTGGATTCCTTTAGAATATGAACTTCAGTTTAAATACGGTTTAGAGAATGTTCAATTTTCCGATTACATGAAAAATCTTAAAACAGAAATCGATAAAATTACCAAAAGTAAGATTGAAAAAGGAAAGTGATATACCACTGCGGACTATATTTCTCCACTATATTCCACTAAATTATCCCCACCAAATTATCCCTGTCCCCATCGTACGTTGTAGACGATGGGGACAGGGATAAATTTTTGGATAAATTTTTGGGATAACTTTTTTCGGGGCGTTGCGGGGTATCCCCGCTGGATGGGGTGGTGAGCAACAAAGTGCGAACCAGGGGAAGGGCTCTTCCCCTAAAACTTTTTTTATTGTATATTATGTATAAATATTCATAAAAATCGTATAAATATACGATAGGATGGTTGTATGAGCTCAATTAAGTTTATTGATGGTGGTGTTTGTGCTCCAGAAGGTTTTACTGCTAATGGTATGAGAGTAGGAATTAAAGCCAGTCGCAAAATTAATGACTTTGCTCTGGTATACTCTGATGTTCCCTGTAATGCTGCAGGGGTCTTTACTCAGAATAGGGTTAAGTCTGAAAGTGTAAAGCTTGCTCAAAAATTTATTGCAGACGGCCGGGCTCAGGCGGCTATTGAAATTAGTGGAAATGCAAATACTTGTACTGGTGCTCAGGGGGCAGAAAATGCTTTAAGAATGGCAAAAGCTGCTGCCGTTAGTCTTGGAATTAAAACTGAAGATGTGATTGTCTATTCGACCGGTGTAATTGGAGCTCAGTTTGATATTTCGAAAGTTGAAGATAATATTGATATTCTAAAAAACGGGCTTTCTAAAAAAGGGCATGAAGAAGCTCGTGTTGCAATTATGACAACGGATACTCACTTTAAGGAATGTGCAGTTGAATTTTCTATTGGTGGCAAACTTTGTAAAATGGGAACTATGTGTAAAGGTTCTGGTATGATTCATATTAACATGGGAACTATGCTTAGTTTTATCACTACAGATTGTGCTATTTCTTCTGAAATGCTAGATAAAGCTCTTAAATCTTCTATTCTTGAAACTTATAACTGTGTTTCTGTTGATGGAGATACTTCTACAAATGATACATTAACAATCATGGCAAACGGAAAAGCAGGAAATGTTGAAATTACAAGTGAAGGTCCTGATTATGATGTTTTCCTTGAAGCCTTGAATAAAATGAACAAAGTTATGGCAATGAAAATTGCGGCTGATGGTGAAGGTGCGACTCGTCTTGTTGAATGTAATGTGAATGGTGCAAAATCTGTTGAAACTGCAAGAGGATTAGCTAAAGAAATCATTTGTTCTTCATTGGTAAAAGCAGCTATGTTTGGCGCTGATGCAAATTTTGGTAGATTTTTGTGTGCAATGGGGTATAGTGGAATTGAATTTGATCCTGATAAGGTTTCTATTTGGTTTACAAGTAAGTCTGATGCTAACCGCTATTTTGAAAATTATGATGATTTTGAAGTTCATGGGGAAAAATCTGTTCAGGTTTATAAGGATGGTGTTCCATTGGATTTTGATGAAGATCTGGCAAAAGAAATTATGTCTCAGCAGGCTGTGGAAATCCTTGTTCAGTGTGGCGAAGGAAATGCCTCTGGAACTGCATGGGGATGTGATTTGACTTATGATTATGTGAAGATTAATGGTGATTATAGAACATAATGTGTCCAGATGATGGGGACAGGGATAAAATGTCCAGAATGTGTCCAGATGATGGGGACAGGGATAAAAATAAAAAGGAAAGAAATTATGAAAGAAGAAAATACATTGCCTTCGGAAACTTGGTCGGAGGTGTTGGTTCAGGCTTTGCCATACTTTAAAAACTGGTGTGGAAAAATTGTTGTTGTAAAATATGGCGGAAACGCAATGCTTAATGAAGAATTGAAGCAAGCTGTTATGGAAGATATTGTTCTTCTTAATACAATTGGTGTTAAGGTTGTTCTAGTACATGGGGGTGGTCCAGAAATTAACAACATGCTTGATCGTGTTGGAAAAGAAAGTAAGTTTGTAGACGGACTTCGTTATACTGATGCTGAAACAATGGAAATTGTTCAGATGGTTTTAACTGGTAAATTGAATAAAGATATAGTTGGTATTCTTTTGCAGAAAGGTGGTAAAGCGGTTGGTCTTTCTGGTGTAGATTCAGGTCTTCTCCGTGCTGTTAAAACGGAAAAAGATTTGGGATATGTTGGCGAAGTAACTGAAGTTAATCCTCAGATTATTACAACATTGCTTGATCAGGGGTTTATTCCTGTAGTTTCTACGGTTGCTCTTGGTGAACAGGGGGATGATGCCAGATATAACATTAATGCTGATACAGCTGCTGCAAAAATTGCAGTAGCACTTAAGGCAGAAAAATTTGTTCAGCTTACAAATGTTCCAGGTGTTCTTCGTGATGTAAACGATCCAAAATCTTTAATAAAGCGTATCGAAAAAACAGCTATTGGTTCGTTAAAAGCTACAGGAATTATCAGTTCAGGTATGATTCCAAAAATAGATTGCTGTCTTACAGCTCTTGAAGGTGGTGTACCTCGTACTCACATTATTGATGGTCGTGTCCCTCATAGTTTGCTTATCGAAATGTTCAGTGATTATGGTATTGGTACAATGATTTATTAATCTGAGTAAAACAAGATGCTGTAAAATTGACTATGGTTGTTTAACTTTAAGTTATATTTTAGGTCTCTGCTTTGGGCAGGGACTTTTTTATTTTAAAATATTTAGAAAAAATATTGATAAATACATACTTCAATAATCTTCTTAAGTTACAAAATAAATTGTGGAGATATTCAAAAAAATCTGGAGGAAATGTATGAATTTGTTTGCTGAATTTGATGAAACCTATCCGAATCTGGTTTTTATTAAAACTATGCAAAGGGTGCAAAGGGTGACAGGGATTGCAATAGAACAAACGGAACAAACGGTGACAGGGCTAGCAAAAAAAAACAATAATTTTCCTAAAAAACTTCCGTTTTTTTACTTTTAAAACAATATTAATTATATGAAAATAAAAAAGGAGAAGTTATGCGAAAGGCTCGAATAAAATCTGAAACTGGTTTATATCATGTGTGTATTAGAGGTGTTAATAGGCAGGATATCTTTTTCGACGATTATGACAAAAGTCAGTTTTTAAATTATTTAAAGAAATATTCAAAAAAATATAATGTACTTATTCATTCTTATTCTTTACTCAATAATCATGTTCATTTGGAAATAGAGGATAAGAATGATTGTTTATCAATCTTTATGCAGTGTCTTTGTTCCATTTATGCAAGATATTTTAATTTTAAATATGATAGGGTTGGACATCTATTCCAAGAACGATTTGCAAGTCAAATTATTAAAACGAATGAGCAATTTCTAACAGTTTTAAGATATATTCTACAAAATTCATATAAGGCAGGTATCTCAACTAGTTTTGACTATAAATGGAGTAGTTACTCTGCATATAGAAAACAAAATCCTCTTGTTATAACAGTTACTGCTTTAGGGAATTTTGCAGATTCCTCTCAACTTTACAGGTTTCTTAATACGAAAAACTATGATGAATGTATTGACATTTCATTGACACGAGCTGCGAGGGAAAAATTTTATATAGAAAAAATAAAAAGATTGTTAAAATCCAAAACACCGTATTTTGAGGCAGGGATATCAAAAGAGAAATTATTGCAAAAGTTGAAAATCTTAAAAAATAATTCAATACCAGTTTCAGTAATTTCTAGAATTACGGGATTATCAAGATATATCGTTTCCTTAGCATAAGAGTTGATAATACACAATATTGTTTTTGTAATTTGGGTATTGTTATTTATAAAACGAAAAGGCCATATAAAACGAAAGGGACAGGGGAAAATTATAAATATTAGTTTAGACGTAACTACCATACCTTTACAAGTAATAATTTTCCTTCCTTTACACAAACTTCAGCTTTCATGCCGGGAATTACTTGATTGCTTATGCCATACATGTAACTTGCTTTAATTTCTGCATTTTCCAGTGGATACTTTGCGTTTTTAATTGTTACACCTTTTGCATCACCATATATATTCATTAACGAAAAATAAGCACTGTCCCCATCAACAGAAACTGGAGTTTTACCAATAATCTTCATCTGAGAATAATCATCGAGCATTGTAGCGGGAATATGTAGCTCGTCTAAATATAGAAGGCATGATAAATTGCAAAGAGAATGATCAAATCTGTTTCCTATGGTTCCAATGAAGATAAAATCATTAAAGTTTCGGCGTAGGGCTTCTTTTACGGCAAAGAAAGTGTCTGTATCATCTTTTTCACAGGGGAGTTGAATTGTTTCTGTGTTTGTTTCTGGTTTTTTGGCAGAATCAAAATCACCAATAATTAAATTTGGTGTAATTTCAAGTTTTTCTTGATGTTTTAGGCCACCATCACAAAAAATAAAAAAGTCATCTTTGTGTAAAAAAGTTCTTATTTTTTTGTAATTTGTAATATCTGCTGCACTAACTATAACACATCTTTTATTCATCGTATTGAAAACTAAAAATTTCTCCTAAAATAGTGGGATAGCAAATTATATATTGCTGTGATTGCTCGATTATCCCTGTCCCCACAGTCAGTCCCCACAGTCAATTATCCCTGTTCCCGTCTTTTGCTCAATTATCCCTGTCCCCATAGTGAATACTGTCCCCACAGTGAATATTCAAAAAAAATTTATTTCTTTTTTCCCCTTGTTACCTTTGTTCTCATATCATAAAGATAACGCTTAATTTTTTGTGTAGCTGTTTTTTCAAATCCATCTATTTTTTGAACTTTGTTGACTTTTGAGTTTTTATTTACTTTGCTGTTTACATAGAACTGAATTTCGTTTACAAGTTTTTCTTTCTCGTAAGCAACTGCATCTTTTACGCTATCTACTTTTTTCTGCACAGCTTCTGCAACATTTCCCGGGAGTTTTTTTGCTGCTTCAATAATATTTGTAGCACCTTGTTTGTTTACTATCTCTACAGCTTCTTTTTCAAGTTTTTCTTCATCAATTTGAACAAGAGCTACGAGACCGTTATCGTCTTCTACTACAAGCGATTCCGAAACTAGCGGATGTTGATTCAAAATAAATTCGATATCTTCAGGATAGATGTTTTCTCCACTTGCCCCAAGAATCATATTTTTGTTGCGGCCTTTTAGTTCCAGATATTCCATTTTGTGTTTTTTTACAAATAAACCTAAATCACCAGTTTTAAAATATCCTTCTCCTACAGAATCATCATCAGTTGTGAAAGCTTCTTTTGTAAGAGCTTCATCCTTGTAATAGCCTTTCATTACACCACGGCTTTTTGCTACAACTTCACCTACACCTGTTTTGGGGTCAGGGTTATTAATTCGTAAGTCAACTCCTTCCATGGCAGGTCCAATTTTTCCAGGAATTGTGATTTTTGGACCAGAGCCTGCCAGCAAGGGTGATGTTTCTGTAAGTCCATATCCGATTGCATATGGGAATTTAGCATCTTTCATAAATTTTTCAACTTTAGGGTCAACTTTAGCACCACCAATTCCAAAGAATGTAAGATGTCCACCAAAAGTTTTTTTCAGTTGTTTTCCTGCAATTTTATGAAGCATTTTTCTTGTAAAATGCATTGCATAAAGGAATTTCATGAAACCATTTTTTGTAAGAGTTGGAAGTACCTTACTTTTATAAATTTTTTCCATAACAAGTGGAACAGAAAGTACAATTGTTGGTTGTACAGCAGAAAAAGCTGGAATGAGAGCTGTAACGATTGGTGGTTTTCCAAGATAATAAATGCAGGCACCGTTCAATAATTGCATTGTAAAACTGATTGAAAATTCATAAACATGGGAAAGGGGCAAAAAAGAAAGAACTTTATCCAGTTTATTAACACGATGAACTGTTTGACATTGAACCGCATTCCAAATAAGATTTCTATGAGTTAAAACGACCCCTTTTGATCTTCCTGTTGTACCTGAAGTATAGATAATGGAAGCAATAGAATCTTCCGTTGCATTTATGGCAGGAGTTTGTTCTGCAACAAAAGCCGAAACACTTTTTTTAGTCATGGATTCATCTGGATGACGAATGACCATCAATTCTTCAATATTGATGATTATAGGAAGTTTTTCAGCAGGGATTTTCTCTATCTTTGAATATAACTTGCTTTCAACAAAAATAGCTGAAACTTCACAATGGTCAACTATTGAAGCAATTTCCATTTCAGAAAAATCTGGTAAAAGAGGAACTGCTATCATTCCATAGTTAACAATCCCAAAATATGAAATGCCCCAGAGTGGTCGTCCTGTGGAAAGAATAGCAATTTTTGAGCCTTCTTTTAGACCAAGAACTTTTAGCATTTTTGCAATGTTTTCACTAATATCTTTTATTTGTTGATAGGTATAAGGTGGCTTACCAATTAAGGAAAGAGCAGGTCTATCTCCGAACTTTTTTACTGAATTTTTTAAAAGAGCGGGGAATGTATATTCTCCCAAGTCGTTAATTGTTTCCATGTTTTATTCCTTTAAAAAGATGCTATTATTGATAATAACTCACAAATCCGATAAAAGAAAACTAATTTTTTTGAAATTATTAACCCTGTCCCCAACAGCTTTTGAAATTAATAACCCTGTCCCCAACAGCTTGTGCTTCCATTTCATCATGGGTGACCATAATGGATGTAAAGCCCATAGATTTTTGCCATTGCTTTAAAGCACTCGCCAGTTTATGTCTAAGTTCTGTGTCTAAAGCTGAGAATGGCTCATCCAACAAAACAAGTTTTGGTTCTATAATCAATGTTCTTGCTAATGCAACACGCTGTCTTTCGCCACCACTTAAAGTCTGGGGCATTCTATTGTCAAATCCTTCTAAATCAAAATTTCTAAGATATGAAGAGGCTTTTTCCAAGGCAACTTTTTTTTTCATTCCATTGGAAATAAGTCCGTAGGCAACATTTTGAACTACAGTAAGGTGATTAAAGAGAGCACCGCTTTGAAAAACCATGCCAATCTCTCTTTTAGCTGGTGGCAAACCCTCTATTCTTTTTCCATCCAAACTGATTTCTACCGGATATTCAGTATCATTTTTTTCAAGACCAGCAATAATATTTAGTACGGTAGATTTTCCGCTACCACTAGGCCCTAAAATGCAAGTCATGGTTCCTTTTTCGCATTCTGTAGAAAAAATTATGGGTTCTTTTTGAGCAGTTCCATTTTTTGAATCTGCTGGAGTTTGAGGGAATGTTTTATGAATATTTGAAACTGAAAAATACAACCTTTTTTCCTTAAATATGTTTTTGTATGACAAATTACTTTTTCTGAACCTGAGAAAGTCCTCGTTTAAACTGGGGGATTCTGGCACAAGTTGTAGTATTCCATTCATCCCTGTCCCCACGGGATAAAAAATGATAAGCAACCCCAGCAATCATAGCACCATTATCTCCACAAAGTTTTAGTGGAGGGAAGATGCAATTAATATCCGTTCTTTCTGCAAGCATGGCTCTTAAACGGGAATTGGCAGCAACTCCACCACCGGCTACAACTGTTTTTATTCCTGTATCATCAACTGCTTTAAGAAGTTTTTTTACAAGAGATGAAACTGCAGTTTCCTGAAATGCTGCACACATATTTTCTGTTGTGTGCTCATATCCTTCGTTCCAGAACATGTCGCACTGATGAATAACTGCTGTTTTTAGTCCGCTAAATGAAACATCATATTTGTGTTCTTTTTCGTCTAATTTTGGAATTGGAAAACTGGCAGCTTTTGGATCACCTTTTTTTGCAAGATTATCAATAATCACGCCGCCAGGATATCCAAGTCCGTAAAATTTGGCAACTTTGTCAAAAGCTTCTCCAACAGAATCATCAACTGTAGTTCCAAGAATTTCCAAATCCTCGAAACTGTTAACTTTACAGATAATACTGTGACCACCAGATACAAGAAGACCTAAATATGGATATTGAATATGGTTTTCCAGATGTGCTGCATATAAGTGACCAAGCATATGATTTACTGCAACAAAAGGTTTTTTTGTAGCCCAGGCTAAAGTTTTTCCAAATGTAAATCCAACAAGAAGTGAGCCCATAAGGCCTGGACGATTTGTTGCTGCAATTGCATCAATATCATCCATTGTAAGATTAGCTTCTTTTAATGCCTGCTTTACAACAGGAAGAATCCATTCTGCATGTTTTCTGCTGGCAATTTCAGGAACAACCCCTTTATAAATTTTATGAAAAGGAATTTGAGTTGCAACAACATTGCTTATGATTGTTTTTCCATCTTCTACGATAGCACATGCTGTTTCATCGCAGCTGGATTCAATTCCTAAAACTTTCATCCTAAACCTTCCTGTAAAATGATTCTAAGATTTTTGTGCGTTAGATTTACTAACTACGCTAAAAGTATATCCTTTTTCTTTTAGTTCTGGATATATTTCCTTTAAGAATGCAGGAAGAAAATCTGCACTCCAAACATGGCCTATCATTATAACGCTTCCATTTTTATTGGCAATAGTAAGCCCTTTTTTTAATTCTGCCAAAGCATTTTCCTTTGTTTTTGTATTATCAAGGAAGATGTTTCGTTCATAGTATGTGTATCCCATTTCACCAGCAACATATGGAACCTTTGTTTCAACATTTGTTCTGGAATCAAGAAAGAAAATACCGTTTTCTGAAGCAACTTTTAATACAATTTCCATTTTTTCTGCATCAGCTGTAATGGCAGAACCTTCGTGATTATTGATTCCAGCGACTGGTCCAATTTCATTTATGTTTGTAAAAAGTGTAGCAATAATTTGATCTTCATCCATTTCTGGAGTGATTGCACCAGGACCTGGGTTCACAGACTTATTGATTGCCTGCATTGGCTGATGAAGCATAAGTTCATTTCCACTAGCTCTGATTTTTTTAGCAGATTCCCTTGAATAAGCTAATCTTGGAAGAACTGCAACTGTAATAGGAAATGGTAAATTCAAAAAAGCATCAAGATGATTTAAATTTTGTCCACCATCATCAAAAACAAAAATTAGTTGAGCATGATTTACTGCCTGTGGAAAATTGTAAGATGCTTTTACAGTTTGAGTTGTAGTTGTCTGTGGTGTTGTGGTTTGCTTTATAACAGGTTCTTCTTTTCTAACAACTTTTTCTGTTTTTTCAGTTTTATTTTCAACTTTATCTATTTTTACTTCTTGAACTTTAGTCTCTGTTTCTTTTACAGGTTCAACTTTAACTGGTTCCACTTTGTCAACTTTTTCTGTTTTTACAGTTACCTTTGGTTCCTCAAATCGTTCTGAAATAGATGGTAATTTTGAAGAGTTTGTTGTTGTCTTATCTACTTTAGAAACAATCAGCAAAAGACATAGACAAAAGAGAATTACTGCAAAACATAAAACTAAGGCTTTGTAAGGAGAAACATAAACTTTTGGTTTTCTGTTTTTATTTGAGTAGTTTTTTCTTTTTGTAGAATTTGGAGAAGATTTTCTTTTCGATGTTGTTTTTTTTGAAGCCATTATGCTGTTATTCTATTCTTTTCTTTGACAGATTTCAATAAATATACTATTTTATCATTATGTATATTACTTGTTTAGACCTTGAAGGTGTTTTAGTTCCAGAAATATGGATTGCTTTTGCAGATACTGTTGGAATCCCTGAATTGCGTAGAACAACTCGCGATGAACCGGATTATGATAAATTGATGAAATATCGTATTGATATTTTAAAGCAGCACAATCTTGGACTTAAAGAAATCCAGAATACTATTAAAAAGATAGATCCTCTTCCTGGTGCTAAAGAATTCCTTGATGAATTAAGAAGCATTGGTCAAGTAATCATTTTGAGTGATACATTCTCTCAGTTTGCGGCTCCACTTATGGCAAAACTGGGTTACCCTGCAATTTTCTGTAATGAACTTGTTGTTTCACCAAGTGGAGAAATTACTGGTTATAAAATGCGATGTGAAAAGAGCAAGCTTACAACAGTTCGTGCTCTTCAGTCTTGTGGTTTTGAAACTATTGCTTCTGGTGATAGCTTTAATGATTTAGGAATGATTGAAGCTTCTAAAGCAGGTTTCTTGTTCCGTTCAACAGAAAAAATTATTAAAGAATATCCACAGTATCCTGCATTTACAGAATATTCTGAATTGCTTGATGCAATAAAAAAAGTTATATTGTAATATATGTGTTGAATGGTTTGCGTTGCAAACTTTTATAATTTTATAAAACTGAAATTATTAATCTGCCCAGATTTTTTCAGTTTAAAAATGGAGATGGAAAATATGAAAAAAATTATTGCTTTAGCAATTGTTGCTGTTTCTATGGTTAGTGCTTCTTTCGCTTTAGATTTTTCTATTGGTGCTAGAGGTATTGCCGGTATGAACTTGGATCCAGCAGAATCTGTAAATAAAGCTTCTTCTAATGTAAAGAAAGATGCTGTTTATGATTTTGGTTTTGGTGTAAATGCTAACTTTGCATTGCTTGGTAGTCTTGGACTTCAGGGTGAAGCAAACTTCATTACATCAAAAGGAAAATTTAATGATTTAACTAATAACAAAACTACAGAATATGACACAATCCTTATGGATATGCCTGTAATGCTCTGGTTAAATCTTGACTTGTGGAAGTTTACACTTGGTTTTGGTGCGGGCCCAAACTTCTCTGCAACTCTTAATGAATATAGCGAAATTAAAGCTATGTCTGATAAGTTTAAGGTTGGTATTTGTGCTGGTGTTGATGGAAAATTCTATCTTACAAATCACCTTGGTCTTGTTGCTTCAATTCGTTACATTATGGACTTCCAGAAAACATCGGTTCCTATCGAAATTGAAGGTTATAATGTAGGTGAATATCCATCAGTAGAATATACTCGTAAATCCCTTTACGGCGGACTTGGTCTTGAATGGAAATTCTTCTAATCAAAACTATTACCTATAGACTTTTTTAATAAAAATCTATATAAATATTCACGGAACTGAAACCTCGGTTCCGTGATTTTTTTTAACTTTATTCTTAAAAAAAATGTCGGGGGTGCTGCAAATGACCGTTGGTTCAAATGCGGCTGAGAATATACCCTAAAACCTGATCCGGATAATACCGGCGGAGGAAAGGCATGAAGAAGTCATACCTTAATTGGACAAAATCTGTCCTTGTATCAATCCTTTTAACTTTATTGGTTTGCAGTTTGTTTGGCTGTAAAAAAACAGATGATCAGAGATCAAAGCAGGTAATCATTTATGCTTATGATTCATTCTCTGGTGAATGGGGTCCAGGTCCAGAAATTGCCCGTCTTTTTAAAGAGAAGACTGGAATGGAAGTAATTTTTGCTGACTGCGAAGATGGTGGTCAGGTGCTTTCAAAAGCAATTTTGGAAAAGAAAGATCCTTATGCAGATGTTGTCATTGGAATTGATAATAATCTTTGGAAACAGGCTTATGATGAAGGAATTCTTGATTCTTTTGTTCCTTCAAATGCAAATGAAGTAAAAGCTGAACTTTGGGCAAAACTCAATCCTTTGGAGAACATTGTAACTGATGCTGATGTAAAATCATCAAAAGTAACCCTTACACCTTTTGATTTTAGTCCATTTGCTTTTATTTTCAATACAAAGTCAGGAATTGAAGCACCAAAATGTCTTGAAGATTTAACAAAAGATATTTATGCAAAAAAAATCATTTTGATGGATCCTAGAACTAGTACTCCAGGTCTTGGTTTTGAAACCTGGGTAAAAACTGTTTATGGGGACAGGGCTGATGATTACATGAAAAGACTTGAACCTTCAATTTTGACAATGACTCCAGGATGGAGTGCAGGTTATGGTATGTTTACAGATGGAGAAGCTCCTTTAGTAATCAGTTATACAACAAGTCCTGCTTACCATATTGAATATGGAGAAGGAGATCAGTTCCAGGCTTTGATTTTTGATGATGGACACATTATGCAGGTTGAAGGTGCTGGTATAGTAAAAGGTGCTAAGAACAAAAAAGGTGCTCAGGCATTTATTGAATTCTTAATCAGCCCAGAAGCTCAGAATGTTATTCCATTAACACAGTGGATGTTCCCTGTAAACAGCACAATCGCTTTGCCAAAGAGTTATGATTATGCTCCAGTTCCAGAAAATATTTTGAACTAAAAAAATATGTTAGAAACTTATGCCTACACACTTTCAGTTGCAATAGCATCTACTTTTATTTCCATGATTCTTGGAATTATAAGTGGATACTTTACTTCTCATAAACAGTTTGCAGGCAGGCGTTTTCTTTTATCATTATCTGCAGTTCCACTTTGTGTTCCAGCTTTGATTGTTGCTCTTGGGTACGTTAGTTTTTTTGGAATAAATGGGACTGCAAATAAAATATTAAATACTTCATCAACATTTTTGTATTCTACTTTGGGAGTTATTGTTGCTCAGGGATTTTATAATTTTCCCTTTGTTACCGGAGTTATAAATGATGCATGGCAAGGTCTTCCAAAAGAAACTGAAAATGCTGCACGCCTTTTAGGGGCAAATGAAAAAAGAGTTTTCTTTACAATCACAGTTAAAGAGTTGAGCGGTGCAATCGGTGCTGCTTGTATTCCAGTTTTTTTATTCTGCTTTTTTAGCTTTATGATGGTGATTTTGTTTTCTCCAGTTGGAAAATCTACATTGGAAGTAGAAATCTATCATTCAATCCGAACTACTCTTGATGTTGGTTCTGGGGCAAGACTTGCATTAATAGAAACTGGAACTGCACTTTTTATGGTATTTTTATATAGCCGGTTGATTAAGAAGAATCAGCTTTATAATTCTGGAGCTGATTTTGCCTTAAGAAAAGGGGAAAGAACCTGGAAATGGCAGGAAATATTTGTTTTTGTAATTATGATTTTTTTGATTTTTATTTTTTTACTCTGTCCCCTTTGTTCGATTGTAAAATCCTCGTTCACAATCAAACAAAATAGTGAAAAAATATTTTCATTAAAGAATTACAAAGATTTGTTTACTTCTGTAAAATTTTGGGATGCTTTAAAAAACTCTGTAATTATTTCTGCTGTATCGGCTTTTTTCTGTTGTGTTGTATCTTTCCTGTATTCTTCGTTTGTGAGAATGAAAGAGAAACAGGGAAGTGCTCTTTTTTCATCAATACCCCTGATTCCAATGGCAATTTCCTCGGTTGTAATTTCCTGGACAGCATCTTTAATCTTTCATAAATCTAATATCTTTGTTTTGATTTTGTTGCAATGCTTTATGTATTGGCCATTGGCATATAGACAGGTGCAAAATGGAATGAATAGAATTACAAATGAAACCCAGCGTGCCGCAATCATGCTTTCAAAAAACAGATTGGATGTTTTGTTCAGAATATATATGCCATCCTGTAAAAATATGCTTTTTTCGGCTTTTTGTTATAGTTTTGCAATTTGTATTGGTGATACAACCATGCCCCTTGTACTTTCAATAAAAGGCTTTAATAATCTTGCCTTGTATACGTACAGGCTTTCAAGTTCATACAGATTTTATGCGGCTAGTACCTGTGGTGTGCTTCTTACTGTTTTATGTTTGATTCTTGGTGGAATGAAGAATGGAAAATGGTTAGGGACAAATGGTTAGGGACAGGGGAAAAAGAGAATTAGGATATTTTATTTTTTAGCTACCAGTAACATAGTTTTAGCATTTTGGTCATAAGGAGAGCCATCATAATCTCCCCATACCTGACAATCAGAGAATCCAAAAGAAAGAATTTTATCTCTTAAGAAAGCAGCTGAATAAAGTCGTTGTGTAAAAACATGATCTACAATAGGTTTTGTTTTATGATCATTTAAATCAGCATTAAGTGGGTAAAGAGTCCATTGTGAAAGTAATCCTTCCCACGCCCCTCGCACTTCAAAATGGGTTACAACTTTGTATCCAGCACGTTCAAATTCTTCTCCGGGAGTCCAGTACAAAATGGCGGTTTCTCTGCTTACACATTCCAGCATAAAAGTGCCGCCTTTTTTAACACAGTCGCACATATTTTTAAGAATGAGAAGGTCTTCTTCCTGGGTATCACAGTAACCGAAAGACGTATAAAGATTGATAACACAGTTATATTGTTCTTTGCGGGAAAAAGATCTTAAATCAGCATTTAAATATTCAATAGTGAGGTCTTCCGCTTCTGCAGATTCGCGAGCTGCCTGGAGTTCTGATTCAATAATATCAACGCCTGTGGTTTTAAGATTAAGTAAGGCCAACTCTGTAGAGATTCTTCCAAGACCACATCCTGCATCTAAGACTGAATCTCCGTCGCTTAAGTTTGCAATCCTTTTTACATGATTAGCAACAGCAGTGGCTTCATTCCAACGAGCATCGTCAAACATAATCGGTGCATAATTAATCCAGAAATTTTCATCTTCGAACCATTGCTTGTTGTTTTTAGTTTTCATTTTATCCCTGTCCCCATCATCTCCATCATCTGACCATACACTTATCATTTTATCCCTGTCCCCATCATCTGATTCTTTAATAACTGATTTCGTAAAGCTCGATGTTTTCGTCTTGAAAGTTTGAAAAACATAAAAGGTTTCCATTATCACTAACATCTAAGCCTGTAGGCTGGTTTCCACCTTCAAAACTTGTTACAACTTGCATTGTTGTTGTATCAATAATCTGAATTTTGCCATTTTCGGGGCTTCTTTTTGTGTAATCTTCTTTATTATTTGGTCCTCGAGATGAAACAAACAGCCATCTGTCATTTAGTAAATCAATAGTATTTGGATTGTTGAAAACTTTTGTCTTTCTTGTGACTTTGAAGGTTGCCATATCAAATTCATAAATGCTTCTGTAATACATGTCGCTAATGTAAGCCGTTGTTTTACTAGAATTCATAACGATGTGTCGCATAGCACCATTTTCAACGGTGACAGAGTCCAGTCGTTTCCCTGTATCAACATCAAATTTTTCAATTTTTCCAGAATCAAAGGAAAGAGATATGATTTCTTTTCCACCATTTATAAAATAAAGTCCGCGAGGTGCGGCTCCTGTTTTTAATTTTCTAATGCATTTTCCAGTCCCATAGTCGATAAGTGAAATATCATTGGAAATCCAGTTTGAAACAGCCAGTAATTGTTTTTCACTGCTCCAGGCAATAAATTTTGACCAGTTTCCAGTTGTTGAAATTGTTCGGCGTAATTTAAAATCTGGATATGAATATTCATAAATATTTGCAGTTGTCATTTGTGAAACAAAAAATGCATTTTTTTCTGGAATAAAAAGTCCTTCCGCAAATCCTTCTTTTTCGGCGTTTGGAGGTGTAATTCTTTTAATAACCTTTTTATCTGCCACACTAAAAATATCAAAGCCTGTGTCTTCTAAAAGTGGCATAATTACATATTTGTTATCTGGTGAAAAAAGAACCTGCTTAGGCTGTCTTCCACATTTATAAGTTCCAATTTTTGTGAGAGCAGGCTGTGCAAAAAAAGAAAGTCCTATACTAAATAAAAAACATATTAAAAGTGTTTTCCTTATGTGTAATCTGCAGCACCTAATTCTTAATGATTTATTCTCAATTTTGATTTTTTCAGTCTTCATTACCATCTCCTGAATTTTAATTTCTAATTTCTTTCCGCTAGTTCTTCCCAACGAGCGTATTTTTCTTCCAGTATGGCGGCAATCTGGTTATAACGATCTCCAGCTTTTTTAGAAACTTCATAATCAGTGCTGCTCATTTGTTCTTCCAAAGCTTTCTGTTCAACTTCTAATTCTGGAATCTCTTTATCAAGCTGCTCAAATTCTCGTTGCTCTTTGTAACTTAATTTTTTAGGTTTTCCATCATCAGCAATTTTTTGGGCTTCCTTTTCTTCAGCAAACTTTTGTGCGTTTGAAGATGATTCCATTCTGTTTTTTTCTTTTTCAAGCTCTTCTTTATATTCAATATATTCGCTGCATTTTCCAACAAATCCACTTATATTTCCATCACTTTCCATAATGAAAAGCGAATCAACAGTTTTATCCATGAAATAGCGGTCATGGCTAACTAAAAGCAGACAGCCTTCATAATTCATAAGGAACTGTTCCAAAAGATTCATAGTGAAAATATCGAAGTCGTTGGTTGGTTCATCAAGAATAAGAAAGTTTGGATTTTCCAGAAGGAGACATACAAGAAAAAGTCTTTTTCGTTCTCCACCACTTAATGTTGAAACTGGTGAATATTGGATTTTTCCTTCAAAACCAAATTCTTCAAGAAATTTAGAAGCACTTACTTCTTTTGTTCCATCATTAAGAGTCATATGTTCTGCAGTTTCTTTTATGTATTCAAGAACAGTAAGATTTGTGTCTTTGAAAACAGGATTCTGAGTGTAATATCCAAATTTTGTATTTATCCCCAGTTCAATGCTTCCATTATCAGGAGTCAGGTCGCCAGCAATCAGATTTAAAAGGGTGGATTTACCGCTGCCATTTTCGCCAAAAATTCCAATTTTCTGTCCTTTTGTGAATTTGTATGAAAAGTTTTTAATAACAGGAACTGCTGTACAAGAATCATGGAGTTGATTTCCTTTTGGAAAGTTCTTACTTACATTATGAAGCTCCAGAACTTTTCCTCCAAGGCGTTTTCCTTTTACTTCAAAAGTGAATCCTTTGTCCTGTTGAAATTTTTCTCTATTTATAAGCTGTTCATCTCTTTGAATACGAGCTTTGATTTTAGTACCACGGGCACAAGGACCTCTTAAAAGCCATTGACGTTCAAAACGTAAAACTGATTCAATGCGTCTTTCAGTATTTGCTTCAATTTCAGCTTCTGTTTCTTTTTTTGCAAGGTATTCAGAATAATTTCCAACATAAAGTTTAAGGTGATTTCTTGCCAGTTCATAAATATTGTTACAAACTGCATCAAGAAAATAACGGTCATGGGTAACCATTAAAACTGCACGAGGTGTATCTTTTAAATAATTTTGCAGCCAGTAAATTGTTTTTATATCAAGGTGGTTTGTTGGTTCGTCTAAAAGCAGAATGTTTGTATCTTCAACCAGAACCTGAGCCAAGGCAACTTTCTTAATCATACCACCACTTAAAGTTCCCATTTTGCGATTCATATCAGAAATTCCAAGTATTGAAAGAATGGAACTGACCTGACTTTCGTAATTCCATAAATTCTGAACATCCATTTTCTGCATGATATGGGCATATTTTTTTTGCCATTTATCGTCGTCGGTTAAAGATGGATTTTCGGAAAGCTGACTACAAGCCTCTTCGTATTCTTGGATAATCTGTAATTTAGGTGACTGACTTTTAAAGATATGCTCTTTGATTGTATCATTTTCATTAAAGAGAGGATTTTGTGGTAAAAAAGAAACTCCTGCTTCTTTATTAAAAACAACAGAGCCTTCATCTGGTGTTAAGACTCCTGCGATTGTATTCAATAGGGTTGATTTTCCAGTTCCGTTTTTTCCGATGAGGGCTGCTTTTTCGCCTTCTTGAAGTCCAAAGGTAACCTGAGTAAAAAGAGGTTTTTCGCGACCAATTTTTCCCAAATCTTTTACAGATAATAAATTCATTTTAATCCTCAGATCTCATTATAGATTGTTTGACGGAGATTTACAATTTGGTATTTTCAAACGATGGGGACAGGGATAAAATGAAAAATGGGATATCAAACGATGGGGACAGGGATAAAA
>JAHAZJ010000056.1 GCA_018385315.1 Treponema sp.
ATCCTTATACTCAACAAGAATCTGAATTCCGCAGTTCGAGCCGCTGTTTATGATATTTTCTACCGTGCGGATAACAACATGTGAGCGCAAAAAGAGATTGATTTCGTCACACTAACTTAAATTTCTAGACGCACTTATAAAAAAAGACTGATACTGCGACTTTTTACATACACCTATACAAATATAGATATATACTATACTAACTTTGGAAGTGCCTGATTCTATGGCGACGGCTCCCGAACTCAACCAGTTTATGCTGGAATTTGATTTAGGGAGGCTTTGCGGAATGACTTTATACGAAATTCTTTCGTTGGCTATTGATATAGCCATTCTCATTCTGACAGCCCTTTCTTACTTAAAAAATAGAAAGAGTTAAATAGTAAAGCCGCCCTTTCGTGAAACAGTGGCGGCTGAAAAAGTCTGTTAAAGACTGAATTTACAAACACCATATGAATAGAGTAAAATTTATTCAGGTGGTGTTTTTTTTATGCTCAAGTCACAGCAAGAATTAAATTTCAGTCAATACACAGAATTATATGAAAAATTGATTCCACAGAATCATCTGTTCAGAAAAATAAATGAGCTGATAGATTTCAGTTTCATAAGGGGAGAACTGAAAGAAAAATATTGTCCAGACAACGGACGAACAGCTGAAGATCCTGAATATCTTTTCAAATTCTTTTTCCTCAAATGTCTTCATCCTATGTCAGATGTTAACCTTGTGGAACGAGCACTTTATGACCTTTCTTATAAATATTTTCTAGGAATAAAACCTACGCTACAACAGCCATCCGATACGGAAAGTCCTACAGAAACATGCCAAGAGACTTCTGAAGACAATCGAGGGAATGCCAGTTGTACCAAATCTTCCAAGAATCATCGAAAAAAGGAAACGAAAGACAAATAATCTGCTCTTTAAGAGAGCAAAAGCCAGATTTATGAGATTCGGGGCTTTGCATTAATAAACAACATTAGGATCTAGTATAAGTTCATTGTCTTTTACAAGGGGGAAAAGTAAGTTCTTTTTCTGTGCTACACTTGTACTCATAAGGGTTTCTATTTGTGCTTCAGATAGATTTTTAGGGATTGAATATAGTTTCCCATCTAAAGTTTCAAAAGCAAGTTGAGCATCTGGTATTAAGCGAAAAATTCTTCCAAATTGTTTTTGAAATAAAAAATTCGGTTGTATCATAGGTCTCCTATAAATTTTACAAAATAATTATAAGCTGTTGGAAAATATTTTTCCATTGCAGCTTGTCTATTACCTCCGACACAAAAAGCTTCAAACATTTCGGCAATAGCTTCTATTTCTAATTGTTGAGGTCTTTTCCAATAAGTTTTGCCATGACCATGTCCATCAACAATTTATGCATTTGTTACACCTTCAAGTATATCAGATATACTTGAATTTGTTGAAAAAGTTTTCCCAATTTCTTTTGAAATATCTGAAAATAATTTTTTTTCAGCAGAAGTATCTCTTTCAAATCCTTTAATTTTGGCAGTTTATCACGAATTGGAATATCTAATGCATTGTAATCAAACCAATGTCCTGATTCATGTAAAAAAGTTATTATGTTGGTTTTAAATCCGGCTTCCATGCTTTGGACATCAACTTTATGTAAATTTAGATGAATTTTTTTATCCAAGGATGAATAATATCCTCTAGTAGACATATAGAGTTTGGTTTTATTTTTTTTAATAAAAAAACTCGAAAAAAATAATATGCTGATGTATATTTAAAATGCGTTCGCGGGGTAAAAATTACGCCAAGAATGTGTTTGCCCTAGCAATAAAAACTAGGGCTATTTTATTTTAAATTTGTGTTATAAATTTTGTTTTTATAAATCTATGTTATGTCGAGTCGTCCATGACTCCAGTTTTCAATACGTTCTTTTAGGTACTTGTTTTGTTTAAGAATTTTTTTGTATTTCTTATCTAACTTTTCATTGTAAATTACTACAACAGCTCTGTTTTCTTCTTTTATTTGGATAGGATATAAAACATTACCGATTTTAATAAATAATTATTTATCATGTTCAAAAGGAATTACATTGTCATTAATCCAATCAAATATAACGCCATTTTGAAAATAATTTTCTTCTTCTTTACTTAAAGCCGTAAATTCTGCTTTAGACGCTGGGGACAGGGATAAAATTTAAGTAATTGTAAATATCATTAAAATTTACTAATATATGGAATACATTTCATTTTAGGGAGGACCACTATGGTTCCAGTTTTAATTAAAGATTTACTTAAATCTTCTCCAGACGGACGAGAAGTAAAAGTTTGTGGATGGGTTCGTTCTGTTCGTGACTCAAAAGGTCTTGTTTTTATTCAGGTTAATGACGGAAGCTGTTTTTCAAATATCCAGCTTACTTTTGACCGCAATAATCCTTCTAAAAATGCAAATGTAAATAATATTGAAGAAGAACTTAAAAAACTTAATACAGGTGCTTCTGTTCGTGCAACAGGTATTTTAATAGAATCTCCTGCTTCTGGACAGGCAGTTGAAGTTATTCTTGAAAAAATTGAATGTCTTGGTACTTGTAATCCAGATGAATATCCATTGCAGAAAAACAAAATGTCTATGGAATATCTTCGTGAAAATGCTTATCTTCGTGCACGAACAAACACTTTTGGTGCTGTTTACCGTGTTCGTAACCAGATGGCCTTTGCTGTTCACTCATTCTTTCAGGAACGAGGATTCCAGTACATTAATGCTCCAGAAATCACATGTTCTGACTGTGAAGGTGCTGGAGAAATGTTCCAGGTAACAACTTTGAGTATGGAAAAAATTGCAGAAATGGGTGTAAAAGCCGGTGCAAAAGGTATGAAACCAGAAGATGCTTATAAACTTGTTGATTACAGCAAAGACTTCTTTGGTAAAAAAGCAAATCTTACAGTATCAGGTCAGCTGGAAGCCGAAACTTTAGCTACAGCATTAAGCCGTGTTTATACATTTGGACCAACATTCCGTGCAGAAAATTCTAACACACCTCGTCACCTTGCAGAATTCTGGATGATTGAACCAGAAATGGCATTCTATGATCTTGATGATGATATGGATTTGCAGGAGGACTTCGTTAAATATCTTTTAAACTGGGCACTTACAAAATGTCGCGAAGATTTGGAATTCTTTGACAAACGCATTCAGCCAGGTCTTATTGCTCAGTTGGAAAGTGTTGTCAATTCTAAATTTGTACGCATTTCTTATACAGATGCAATTGCAAAACTGGAAGAAGCTGCTAATAACGGTGCTAAGTTTGAATTCAAACCTTACTGGGGATGTGATATTGCTACTGAACACGAACGCTATCTTACAGAACAGATTTTCAAATGTCCTGTAATGGTTTTTGATTATCCAAAGGAAATAAAATCCTTCTATATGAAACAGAATCCTGATGGAAAAACTGTTCGTGCCTGCGATGTTCTTGTTCCAGGAATTGGTGAACTTAACGGTGGTTCAGAACGGGAAGCTGATTATGATAAACTTATTGCAGAAATCAAAGCTCGTGGTATGGACGAAAGTGTTTATGACTGGTACTTAAAACTTCGTAAGTTTGGTACAGTTCCACACTCAGGATTTGGTATGGGATTTGAACGCCTTATTCGTTATGTAACTGGTATGGAAAATATTCGTGATGTTATTCCTTATCCACGGGCTCCAAAACTGGCAGATTTCTAATAAGCAGTGAAAAAGACATTAAAAATTGTTGAATTTTTCCATTTGCTAAAAAGAAGAGTTAGCAGACGTCTCAAAAAAACAAGTCAGTTGATTTATTTGACTACTGCTAACTCTTTTTCAAACAACATTTTTGAAAGTGCTAATTCCTGTTCATTTGGATTTATTTTTTCTTTCATCCCTATCACATTGATTATTTTAACATTACTGGTAGGGCTGTTAAGAACTCATCCTCCATTATTAAATTTTATCCTTCAATATATTCAACCAATTTCTACCGTAGTCGATTTAAATTCCATTATCAATCAGGTTCTAAATATAAAATCTTTTTCATATGTGGAATTCTTACTTGGTATTTGGATTGTCTGGATGGCAAGAAAACTGTTTAGTTCCATTTTAGGTGCCATTTCAAAAATATTTAAAAGTGTTTCTGGTGGAAAGACACTAATTAATCAGCTGATTAGTTTTGTTGTTGAATTTATTCTGGTAATCATCATTATGTTTGTAATGCTGTTCATTTTCAGTATTAACAGCTTTATCTCCCGTCCAGAATTTCAAGATATCATAGAAGATTTACCAGTTCATTTTTTATCAACAATTAGTACTAATGCTGCTATGTTGGTTTATCTGGTAATTTTTCTATTTACTGCTGTAATTTATAGAATTGGATCTGGAATAAAACCTAAAATCAGCTTGTGTTGTTTTTACGCATTATTTTCAACAGCGGCATTTTATTGCTGCTCTACATTAATTTCCATTTTCTTTAATCCTTCGAATTACAACTTGATTTACGGGGCCATCAGTTCTCTTTTGCTTTTGATGATGAGAGTCTGGTTCTTCTTTAATATTTTCCTGTTTTTTGCACAGATGCTTTTCTGTACAGAATATTTAGATACCTTGTCTTTTGCACTTTTATACATGCTTCCAGAAAATGAAGAAAATCTTTCAAAGTGGGGTGCATTTAAGCGTTCCCTTTTTAGAAAACCAGCAGTTATTCAGAATAAGTATGCTGTAAAGAAATATAAATATGGTGAAACAATATATAAAACTGGTGATGATGCGGATTGTGTTTTCTATATTTTGAAAGGAACTGTTTATCGTTATTCACAGGATAATAGCATTACAGTTTTAAAGGCTGGTTCATTTTTTGGAGAAATGCATTGTGTTCTTAATCAGCCAAGAACAAATACAACAATTGCTCAATCTGATTGTGAGATAACGATTATTGAATCAGAAGATTTCCTTGATATTTTAAAGAAAAACCAGAAGGCATCTGCAAAAGCCATTTCTAAAGTTTCACGATATACAGAAGAACTTTACAATAATGAAAAAATGCAGGATACGAATAATCCTTTGTTTAAATAAAAAAATGCACCTCCTGAAATTGAACTTTATTTGTCCAACTTTAGGGGTGCACTTCAAATATGGATTTTTTTTACCAGAAATCCTTTTTAATCTTTTGCATTTGGAAGATTTACAATTCCACCTGCAGCAGTAAGTGGAACATATTCTGGAACCTGACGTCCATCCCACTTTTTAGCCTTTTCCAGTTCAATTTCAAGTTCTTTAAGTTTGATTTCAACCTGGTAGTTTTGAGCAACTTTGCTGTTGTAGTATGCAAGAGCATCTGCTTCAACTTTTTTTGCTTCAGCTTCTTTTTGAGCCTTAATTAAAGCAGCTTCAGCTTCCTGTTCAATTGCAGCCTTTTTAGCTTCTGCTTCTTTTACCTGCTTCTGGGCATTCTGTTCAGCAAGCTTCAAATCCTGTTCAGCTTTTTTTACTTCCTGAGCACGGTTAGCAGTTTCTTTAATCTGTTTATCAAAGTCATCACTCCAATCCCAGTTTGTGATTGTTGTTTGTGAAATATCAATAGGGTAGTCAGCCATTCTGCTAAGCATTGCCTGTGCTACTTTTGATGTGACTTCATTCTGTTTTTCAACAAGATCATAAATTGAATACTGACCAACAGTTTCTTTCAAAGAAGCTTTTACATTGTCCCGCATTGCTCCTTGAATAACCTGATCGTTCTGATAACGAGTGACAATATCCATAATGCGTTTTTCATCATAGATATAGCGAACAGCAACTGTACTTCCTACAGTCTGCATATCCTTTGTGATGGCACCATCGCTTCCACAAGAGAAAGAAACTTCGTATGTCTTTGGTTCAAGTCTGAATTTTCTGATTCTAGTAATAAATGGAGCATGGAATTTCATTCCTGGTTGAATAACATCGCCTTCTACCTGTCCAAGTGTAACTTTTACACCTCTTTCATTTGGTGATACAACAGTGCAAGAATTTACACAAACAACTACAATTGCAACAAGAACAACACCGGTTGCAATTAATCTTTTAATACCTTTGTTCATAAGGCCTCTCCTTAAAAGTTTATCTTAAGTGGAAAATAATGTTTTTTTTAAGATATGACAACCCTTTTTTTTAAATATTTCATTTTTTCTCCGGAACTGGTACCACCTTTAGGCTATGAACCCATTGAAAATTTCTATATTAATGGTAAATTTAATAAGTAGGGGCGCCTGCCCCTGCGCGTCCACTTCGTTGGCCGCTACCCCCTCTCATAGGGATACGAAACAAGTTTCGTTAGCCCTAAAACCCAGATTAATTGGAGGCTTTATGAAAAAAATATTTTTATTATTACTAATGGTTATTACATTTTCTTCTATAACTATTTTTGCTCAGAGTAAAACTAAAACTAAAATTGAATTTTCTGCAAAGGATATTAACAACAAAAATATTACAAGTGAAATTTTTGAAGATGCAGAATTAACAATGATAAACATATGGGGAACTTTTTGCGGACCTTGTATTAAAGAAATGCCTGATTTGGCTCAATTAAATAAAAATAACGAAAATAAAGGCTTTCAAATTATTGGAATCGTGATTGATGCAGTGAATAGAAAAGGGCTTCCAGATTCAAAACAAATGGACGTTGCAAAAAAAATAGTAAAGCAGACAGGAGCGGACTATATTCACATTGTTCCAGATTCAAAATTACTGAATGGAATATTACAGAATGTATTTGCAGTTCCAACAACCATTTTTGTAGATAAAAACGGGAATCAAGTTGGTGAAACTTATACAGGTAGCAGAAGTCTTGCAGAATGGCAGAAGATTGTAGACAGCTTAATAAAATGAAACATAGAATAATCTCTATTGGTGTGCTAGTTTTAAGTATTTTACTTATAATTTCAGGAATTTTTGCAGGGGAAGCAGAATCTGTAATTGAAAAAGCAACAAGAATCTGTATGGAGTGTATAGGAATTGGGTAAGATTTCGAAAGTACGACTTTTAATACAGGCAGCTTTTACCGCTCTTTCAAATGGATATGTAAAAGGTTTTGCTCATGGGAAAATTTATCAAGGTGATTTGAAATATGTTTGTGTTCCAGGAATGAACTGCTATTCCTGTCCCGGAGCATTAGGTTCCTGTCCTATTGGAGCTCTTCAATCTACCTTAAGTTCCCGGGAATATAAAATTTCTCTTTATGTTTTTGGTCTTATTTCACTATTTGGTGTTATCTTTGGACGGTTTATCTGCGGCTTTTTATGTCCTTTTGGCTTAATTCAGGATTTACTATTTAAGATTCCTTTTGTAAAAAAAGTTCGAAAATTAAAAGGAGAAAAATTTCTTAGAAGCATCCGGTTTTTGATTCTTGCAGTTTTTGTAATAATCCTGCCTATGTTTATAATAGATATTACAGGATTGGGAAAACCCTGGTTTTGTAAATATATTTGTCCTGTTGGAACACTGGAAGGGGGAGTGCCCCTGGTTATAATGAATGAAAGCTTGCGTTCTGCAATAGGCTTTTTGTTCAAATGGAAAGTTGCCATCTTAATTGCTATTCTGTTTTTTTCAATTATTATATACAGACCATTTTGCAGATACATTTGTCCTCTTGGTGCAATTTATGGTTTTTTTAATAAAATATCCTTTGTCAGATATAGAGTTGATAAATCAAAATGTACAAAATGTGGTCTTTGTCAAAAAAAATGTGAACTGAATATAAAAGTTTACGAAAACCCGAATTCAATAGATTGTATTCGATGCGGAAAATGTATGGAATCATGTCCCGTAAAAGCAATAAAAATGGGATAAACCTGACTGGGACGGAATGTATAGACTGCTAAGTAACTATTTTTTCGGCTTTGAAGCTTTGTTATGGCAATTTTTTATGCATACGCATAAGTTTTAATTTCTTCTAACTGTGGTGCAAGTTCTATCTTTGCGTTTCTTATATCAATGTCATCCTGTAAAGCCATAAAATAGCCATCTGACAATCCAAAAAATTTAGCTAAACGTAAAGATGTATCTACAGTTATTTTCCTGCGGTTATGAAGAATATCCTGAATGCGGGAAGTGGGAACTTTTATTTCCTGTTGCTTTTAATGCAGCAAGAACATCATTATCTATTCTGAGACTTACAGCAGTTTTTTTTACAGAAGCCTTATAAATATCGTTTCCTTTTGGATGCACTTCGTACCAGGGTTTGAATTGTTTTAACTGCTCATCTGTTTGTTCCGGGCAATCTTCCGTAGCAATTGGACGAGCATTTGCTATGATATTTTTATCATTTTCTGTAAGCGGATTTTTCAATAAATCATCTAATGTCATAGTTTTCATTTTGATTAAATCAATTTATATACTTTGTTTTTATTACTTGTTATTTCTGCTGGCTATTATTATCTAAAATAATTGAATTAATTCATCTCTAGCCATCGGAGCCTATTAAAAAACAAAAAAGAGGGGAAACTGAATTTGTGGATTTTCTTTATAAAAATTAAAAAAAACGTCCGCCCCAAAAAAAAAGCCCGTTCCCAAAAAAAGAAACAGGCGTATTTCACAATGGTTTGTGCCGCGGGTCACGTCGGCACGAAACTAATTTATCTGGCAGCGCAAGCTGTCCAGATATGATAATGCTAACCTGCAAAGTTTACTTTGTCAGGTTGAGCATTGATTTATCATAATC
>JAHAZJ010000058.1 GCA_018385315.1 Treponema sp.
GAGGAGTTCCATTAACTTCTTATTCTGAAAATGTTGGATTAATTTATGCTACTAAATACACAAACCCATGGGCGCAAGTGGTCACAGCATTAATCTATATTGTGTTAGCTTTTGTCCCTGCTGTTTCTGGTGTAGTTGGCATGATTCCAAGCTATGTATTTGGAGCTGTACTAATTTTCTTATTCGGCATGATTGGAATTTCATCAGTTTGTAAAATTGGAGAGTCGAATGATAAAAATCCTAATACTATGATTGCTATGTTGGTGACATTCTATGCAACACCAAGCACTTTATTCTCACCAATTGCTGCGGCAATTATCGTAGGAATGATTTTTCACTATATTACTAGAGAGCGATAAGCTCTCTTTTTTACTAGAAAGGAGGTAACGTTATGTATTATGACAGATTCGGCAATACTGTTGACTATTTGGTGGCAAACTATCCATGTTGCGTGGCAAATATGAGTGAGTCTCAGAGATATGCTCTTGCTCGTAGACAAGCTAGAATTGACTACCCATGTTGTAGACAATACGATGCCAATATTCCATTACCTTTTATCAACAAAAATGTACCTTGTTGCATTCAGAAGATTAGAAATGGAGGGCGATGGTAACGAGGAGCTCTTGCTCGCACACGCATATTTTCAGAGAAAAGAGGAGAATAGGATGACGATGTAGGATTTTCCTGGAAAGTGAGTCCGTGTTTGAAACTGAAATCGAAAATGGCGATGTTGTGACGTGGTAGGCTATTTTAGCCTAAAAATCTTTTATTTTTTCCCAAAATATACCCCCTCCCTACAGGAGGGTGACTGTTCACCCCTCCCTGACCCAGGGGCTGTGGCTAGTCCCGCTGCCCTGGGAGGGCTGGGCGTGTATGTGCTAGGAGTGTGAGACTGTGCGTAAAGTGTGTGTAAAGAAGAGAAACAAATTGATTTATTTTTTATTTTTAATATTATGTCTTTATTTTTATATTAATATTGTAGTATACTTAGTCATATGGATGCTACTACTAGGACTGTTCTGGTAGAATATGTCCCGCTTCGGCAAAGCCGACTCACCTCGCACCTACCGGTGCTCACAGGGTGGGTTTTTTAATTTGTGAATAAATTCACAATCTATATTGTCCCGCTTCCTTGTGAAAAAATTCACATTGTCGAATGGTGGCATTTGTGAAATAATTCACAATCCTACTTTGTGAAAAAATTCACATTGTATCATTGGGGTTTCATTTGTGAAATAATTCACAATCTCTTAGTGGGTCATTCTATCTGCCTCACTCATTAGACACACCTGGAGGCGTTGCCTTAGTCCCGCTGCCTTGTCGAGCCTTGTCGAGAGGTGCGGACGAGAGGGGCAAGCTTGTGAAAAACTTCACAATGTCGAACGATTGTCTTTGTGAAATAATTCACAAGAGGAGCTTATATAGTGCATGGCAACTTTGTGAAATAATTCACAATCTAGGTTATAGAGGGGTATGCCTACCTGTGCCTGAGGTGGGGCATGACAGTAAGCCTAAGCCTATCAATAGCCTATCTAGTGGGGCAGTGTGTGGAGCAAGAGCATGGCTCAGAGCCTCTGAAGTAAATCCAAAATGGCTTTTGATATTCTTATATGCAATTGATATTAAAGCTCTTTCTAGCCGCCCTGAGGTAGAGCCTAATGGCTTACTTGAGGTAGCTCTCTCTAGCCCAGTGGCTTGTCTGAGGTAGCTCTCTCTAGTCGCCTGTCGTGCAGAGCCGAACGGCTTGCTTGTGGTAGCTCTCAATCACCTTATAGTATGAGTATATCATACGACCCGCTTCATGTCAATACTTTTGTGTAAAAAAAATAATTAAAAAAAGTTGAGAAAAGGGGTTGATTTTTATTAGGATATCATGTATAATATAGATATAAGGTTAAGGAAAGAGGTCGATAAATATGGTAAATATTACAATGGTAGCAACTCGAGGTCATGAGATAGTGAAGGTATTTGAATATCAAGTAGCCGAAGAATTAAGAGAGATTGCCGAAGAAATGGAAGGCGTGTCTTTCGAGATGGGAGGACTCTATGAGGGTTGCATTGGTGAAATAGTCGGGGTCTTATAAGACCCCAACAACTAACTAAAAAAAAGTTAAAAAAATTTTTAAAAATGTATTGACTATTAAAAAAAATAATGATATAATAAATACATAAGTTAAGGAAAGAGGTTGATAAATATGGTACTTATTAAAGCTTTAAATTTTATCGTTAAAATGTTCGAGGAATTAGTTTATTTAGTGGCTTATTGCATTATCTTATTAGGTCGCAAAGCGTGGCAATATCGCTGTTTACTTGCTTTCTATGGATTTATGGCTCTTGTAATTATCGGTGGATTAATCGTCTACCTATCAAAAGTAAGCTAAAAAAAATGAAATATAGGGGTTGTAAATACAACCTCTATATGATATAATAATATTATAGGAGGTGGCAATATGAATAGATTTCATGATTTGACTATTGAAGAGTTAGCCGATATGTGGGAGGTTGCTCAATGTGAATGTCTAACGGCAGGACTTGAGGGCAATCACAAAAGTGTCGAATTTTGGCGAAAAATCTTCAATGAAATAATTGAAGAAATTGAAAAAAGAGGGTTGACTTACTAGCCCGAACATGATATAATAAAAGAGTAGAGGGAACGGAAGTTCCCGCTACTAAAAAAAACTTCAAAAAAAATAAAAAAAGTATTGACTAACTAAACTAACTATGATATAATAGTAGTATAGTAAAGGAAAGGGATTGATAAATATGTATAAAGTAATCATGAATGGACACTTAGAAGTGGGAACAAAATTTGACAGTAAAACAAAAGCTCAAGACTATGTGAAAACGGCAAGAGCTGTTGACAAAGCGTGTGGACAAAAAGTTTCGTACAAAGTTGTAAAATGTTAGGAAAAGGGGTTGACTCCCTTCTCCTAATATGATATAATAAGAGTATAGCAAAGGAAAGGAATTGATGAACATGAAAAAAATCAAAAAATTAGTTAAGGTATTAATGGCAGTAGGATTAGCAAATATTAACATCATGTAAGTTAAAAAAGTTTAAAAAATTGGTTGACAACTCCAATCAAAAGTTGTATAATATAAATATAAGGTAGCCGAGCTACTAATAAATTAAAAGGACGGTAGATATTATGAAAAACACAAAATTAACTAATGTAAAAGCTTTAGAAATGGTATTAGCTATGGAAGAAGTTCAAAACAATACAGAGTTAGTTGAAAAGTTAGAAAACATGAAGGCACAATTTGAAAAGAAAAACGCAAGTCGTGCGAACGGTGAAAAGAAACCAACAAAAACGCAACTTGAAAATATGGAATTAGCGGAACAATTAAAAGAGCTATTAACTGAAGAGCCTCAACCTCAAAAGGAATTACAAGTTCAAATTGAAGTAGCAACAAGTCAAAAGATGACAGCTATTGTTAAAATCTTAGTAGAACAAGGCGTGGCAGTTAAAGAAACAATTAAAGGGGTAGCAAGTGTAAAACTTGCTTAATCCCTTCCCCTTTGGGGGTTGTAATTAGTTTAAAAGTATGTTATAATAGAATTATAGGAGTTGGTAGTAATGGCAAAAGAAAAGAAAGTAAACATTAAAGACATTAAAAAGAAAGAGGTTATCCAAGCAATCCAAGAGCTATTCGAGGATAGAGGATTTGATGTGAATTGCGGCACTGATTATGGACTAACGAGTTCTACTCTTGTAGTCAATTTTATTGAATGTGATATTCAGATTAAGGTAGTTAGTCCAAGTGCCAAAAACGGAAACAGATATTCAAAGATTGAAAATAATTAAAAAAAATATCAAAAGGGCTTGACTATTAGCCGAGCCCATGATATAATAAATATGTAAGTTAAGGAAAGGGATTGATAATTATGATGAAAAAAATTGACAAACGCAAAGCTTATAAAATGATGATTGATGTAGAAACAACAATGGCAGATAATCACCAACAAGTGGTATTTGATTTAGGAGTGGCAGTATTCACAAAAGACGGAAAAATCTATGAGCAACGCTCATATGTGGTTGAAGAAG
>JAHAZJ010000221.1 GCA_018385315.1 Treponema sp.
CCTGGCAATTCTCTTGAATCCTTCTCTACAAATGCAACATCCCAGCTTGCAAGTGTATATCAGATTTACACATTGCTTGTTGCAGATCCTAAAAAAACAGAACTTGAAGCTTCTATTTATGCTTCAATGGGATTTAAAGGCTCTGGTTCTTCAACATCTGTTAGTTATGATAACATTGGTTTGTGGTCTTACTATCCTGCACGTGGAAACTGGAACCGAGAATAACAACATTGGCATCTGAATCTTTATTTTCACAGGCAAAACCTAACACAGAACCTCTTGCTGCAAGAATGCGTCCAAGAAATCTTGATGAATATATTGGTCAAGATCACATAATTGGAAAAGGGAGACTTTTACGCCGTGCAATTGCAGCAGACCAGCTTACTTCTGTAATTTTTTATGGCCCTCCTGGAAGTGGAAAAACCACTTTAGCAAGAGTCATTGCAAATCACACGAAATCTAATTTTATAACTCTTAATGCAGTTTTAACTGGTGTTGCCGATATTCGTGAATCAATAAAACAGGCAGAAGACTTTAAAAATTTATATTCCCGCAGAACAATTTTATTTGTTGATGAAGTTCACCGCTGGAATAAAAGCCAGCAAGATGCTTTGCTTCCTTGGGTAGAAAACGGAACCATCATTTTAATTGGTGCTACTACTGAAAATCCTTTTTTTGAGGTAAATAAAGCTCTGGTTTCCCGCTCCCGGGTTTTCCAATTAAAACCTCTTACTGAACAAGATTTACACAAAGCCGCAACAATGGCATTAACTGATGTTGACCGTGGTTATGGACACTGGAAAGTTGAATTTGAAGAAGGTGCCCTTGAACATCTTATTGAAACTGCAAATGGTGATGCCCGCTCCCTCTTAAACGCACTGGAACTTGCTGTAGAGACAACCCCAGAACAATGGAAACCAATGGCCAGTCAGCCAGTTCCAGCTTATGGTTCAACAATTTTTATAAGTAAAGAAGCAGCAGAAGAATCAATTCAGAAAAAAGTTGTACTTTATGACCGGGATGGAGATTATCATTACGATATTATAAGTGCATTCATTAAATCTTTACGAGGTCGAGATCCTGATGCCGCCTGTTATTGGCTTGCAAGAATGGTAAAAGCTGGTGAAGATCCTCATTTTATTTTTAGACGAATGCTCATTTCTGCCTGCGAAGACACAGGCCTTGCAGATCCAAAAGCAATTTCCGTAGTAGAAAGCTGTGCCCAGGCCTTCGACCGTGTTGGTATGCCAGAAGGAAGATACTTTTTGGCTCATGCTGCTTTATATCTGGCAACAGCACCTAAATCAAATTCATCTATGGCTTTTTTTGACGCCCTTGCTAGCGTAGAAAAAGAAGATGCGGAAGTTCCAAATCATCTTAGAGATTCGTCCAGAGACGCAGAAGGTTTTGGTCATGGAGCCGGCTATTTATATCCTCATGCATACAGAGACCATTGGGTAGCCCAACAATATTTACCAGATACATTAATGGGAAGAGTGTTTTATACACCATCTACCCAAGGTTATGAAGGTAAAATCAGAAGTGAAGTTCTTTCCCGACGAGAAGTTCAGATTGCAACTATTTTAGAAAATGAAGGATTACTAAATACAGACAGACTTGCTACTTCACCAGAGGAAACAGGTTCTATAAACAGCACAGGTCTTTCATTACCAGAAAACCTTTCTGGAGAATGGGCAAAATCTGAATTTGGAGAAAATCCAATAAGCCAGTGGTGGATAAATGAACATTTTAAAAGTGGTGATTTAAAGAAAGCAGAAAACCTTACTTTTAGTCCAAAAGATAATGCAAAAGAAATTGCATTAAATAGAGCAGACAGATTCTGGCAACAGCGTCTTGATTCAAACAAAGCAGAAACATTACTTAAAATTCGGGATAAAATGATAAATAATGCAGCCCTGCTTCGTCATCACAGAAGTCTTGTTTGGAATGCTGATTCTGGTCTTTTAATATGGGAAGTAGCCAGAAAAGAACCAGAGGGAATTACCTGTGGTGTTTGTAAAACAGAAAAAGGGAAATCAATTATAGAACAATACGGAAGAACCCTTGGTGATTTGGATCGCCCGTTACTGCAAGTGCGAGGGCAATCTGATTCCAATGAATTTTTATCTCCAGAAGATTTTTATAATTTATTAATGAAATTTCAGTATAAGGGAACAATTTTTGACAGACTTTTCTTTATCGATCCATTTGTAAACGAAAAAGCAATAAAAACTCTTTCAATTTCATTAAGTGCACTTTTAAAACCAATGGAAATAAAAACCGAAGAAGAAACCTTTATTGCAGAACCACCTTTAGCCAATGGTTTTAAAATCATAATTGCACAAAAAATTCCATCTCACGGGCAAAAGATTTCCGAATTAGTAAAAAACCAGATTTTAACAGGTGAAACAACACAGCTTTTCAGTCAGATTTTAAATAAACTTGAAGCCGCAGAACAGGAATTCTTTGGTGACAGAACAAATCCATTATTTACATGGGATGGTGTTTTTATTGCAAACAGTTTCCGTGAACAAGGATTTGAAGTAAAACTTGAAACTGAAGAAATAATAGAAAAAAGAAAAATTACTAGAGAAGAAATACAAAAATGGTTTGATGGCAGCAAATCTGCCTATGGTGCAAAAATGCAGGAAGCCGTTGGCACCAGCGATTTACAAAAAGTTATAAACCTTTTAGAAACAGCCAGCGACAACACACTTTTTAATTGGAAAAACGAAATCTGTTTTTTTACAATCAATTCCTAGGTTTAAATAAAAGAAAAATAACAAACAGACAAACTTCACACAGCGTCTTAGAGTAAAAGTACTACCGCTACAACGTGCCTACGAAGTTGCTCGCTGAAGCTGTTTGGAAATTATCCATCTCGCTGCGCTCGTCAGCTTCAGAGGCACTTCGTAGTTCCGTTTTCGCTCTCGTACTTTTACTCTAAGACTTCCTTGGTATTTTGATTTTTCTTTATTCAAACCAGAGCCCGGAAGGGGCAGAATTTATAAACCACATCCCTGACTTCAAAAAGAATCACACATTTACGGCCATAAACGATTGAAACTTTCACATAGCAATGCTTTTCACTTATAGTCCCCGCCATTTTGGGCACAGGTTTACCAATGAAAGAAAAATCTCCAACATTTTTCTCT
>JAHAZJ010000059.1 GCA_018385315.1 Treponema sp.
ACAACGTGCCTACGAAGCTGCTCGCTGAAGCTGTTTGGAAGTTATCCATCTCGCTGCGCTCGTCAGCTTCAGAGGCACTTCGTAGTCCCGTTTTCGCTCTCGTACTTTTACTCTAAGACTTCCCTGGTATTTTGATTTTTTTTTATTCATACCATGGCCCCGGAAGGGGCAGAATTTATAAAACACATCCCCCCCCCTCAAAAAAAATCACTCATTTACTGCCATAAATGCTTGAAACTCTCATAATGCAATGTTTTACACTTAAAATCCCCGCTTTTCTCGGGCGCCTGGTTTACCAATGAAAGAAAACATTCAAATACCCGGGGAGCAGTTACCTAAAATGGCGGGAGCAGAAAAAAGACTTCTCAAAAAGGCTCTAAGGGCGGAAACAATCGTTTCCTTGCCGCCCTTAGCGTCTAGCGACGATATCTAGCGGTTTTGAGAAGGCTTTTTTCTGCGGTAGCCATTTTAGGTAACTGCACTGTGGAAAGTTTGTTTATTTGTTATTTTTCTTTAATTTAAACCTATTTTTTTTGACATATATTTGTATATATGTTACTATTAAAAGTAACAAGAAAACAAAGGTGATGCTTATGAAAATGAATGAAACACAACTTAAACAGATTTGTGCTCAGATTAAAAGAGTAAAAGAATTTGGAAATCCTTTTTACACTGAACGTTTTAAAAATGTTAATCCAGATGATATAAAAACTCAGGAAGATTTTGAACGCCTGGTTCCTTTCTGTGACAAACAGGATTTAAGAAATGCTTATCCACTTGGACTTGCAACAGTTCCAGAAGAAGATATCATCCGTATCCATTCTTCTTCAGGTACAACAGGTGCTCCTGTAATTATTCCATATACACAAAAAGATGTTGATGACTGGGCTACAATGTTTGCCCGCTGTTATGAACTTGCCGGTATTAGTAAAAAAGACCGCATTCAGATTACTCCAGGATACGGATTATGGACTGCTGGCATTGGATTCCAGGCTGGTTGTGAAAAACTTGGTGCTATGGCTGTTCCAATGGGACCAGGAAATACAGAAAAACAGCTTCAGATGATGCAGGACCTTGGTTCTACAGTAATTTGTGCTACATCATCTTATGCTTTGCTTTTGGCAGAACAGGTAAAAGCTCGTGACATTGGTAAAAATATCAAACTTAAAAAAGGTGTAATTGGTTCAGAACGCTGGGGAGATAAAATGCGTGATCGTATTAAGTCTATTCTTGGCATTGAACTTTATGATATTTATGGTCTTACAGAATGTTATGGTCCTGGTATTGGTATAAACTGTGATAAATCTGATGCAGGAATGCATATTTTTGATGATTACATTTATATTGAAATTCTTGATCCACAGACTGGTAAACCTGTTCCAGAAGGTGAAATTGGTGAAATCACTTTAACAACATTAGTTAAAGAAGGAGCTCCATTATTCCGCTTTAGAACCCACGACCTGGCCGCTTTTGTTACAGAAAAATGTCCTTGTGGCCGCACTTATCCTAGAATTACACAGATTCTTGGTCGCTCTGATGATATGGTTAAAGTTAAAGGAAACATCATTTTCCCAAGTACAATTGAAGATGTAATTAAAACAGTTCCAGGAACTTCAAGTGAATACAGAGCAAAAATTGAACATGTGGACGGAAAAGACCAGATGACAATTTATGTAGAAGTTGAAGGCGGAACAGACAGAACTGAAGTTTCTCTTGGCATTCAGTATGTATTCAAAAACAAATACAACATGACACCAAAAGTTGAAGTTGTAGGCATTGGAGAACTTCCTCGCTCAGAAAAGAAAACAAAACGTATCGACGATTTAAGATTCAACTAAAAGTCTTCATATCCAATAAAAAACCGGCATGTAAATCTTAATCATCATGCCGGTTTTTTTATATAATCATTTTCTATTTTTCGTTTTTCATCATTTCTTCTACTTCGGCTCTTCGCAAAGGAATATTCTGAACATAAGCTTGTCTGTCTTTTTCAATTTCTTCAAAAGTCCAAAGTTTGCCTTTATTCATACCAGGACAGTCTTTTGCACATTCATCCCACATTTCCTTATCTTTTACCATCCAGGCCCAAAAAGGATATGTGGAACACTGAACAGGACGTGCCTCGTAAGCAGAACAACCATTATCCCAAAGAATACAGTCATAATTCTTTTTTTCCTGCAAAGCGATTACTTCATCACCATAATAGTAATCAGCCCATCTGCAATACTTTTCAAAAAATTCCTTTACACCCATCTTAAAATGAGCACTTAAAGTATCTAAATCTCGTTTTGAAAGGTATACAAACCCCGGTGAATGACCACAACAAAAAGAACATCGCTGACATTCAAAGTGTAATCCATCTTTATAAAAAGGTTCTTTTTCCATTCTGATTTCCTGCCTTAACTATTCAAGAATTTTTCCTAAAGGTTTTCCAACAATAGCAATTACAGGTCCCAAAAGCAAGGACATTACAACAGAACCAACTGCCGACCCCTGAATTCCATCACTATTAATCAATCCAAAAATCACACCAATTCCAACTGCACTTAAATCAAAAATAATTCTGATGATGGAAAATGGAATTTTTGGCAGCCATCCGCTTATAATCTGTGGCATGGCATCGTAAGGAGCAACTCCCATTTGAGCATTCATATAAATTGCCGCAACTATTACAAAAAGAAGAAGTGCAATAATAAAAACTACAAGATTCTGTCCAAAACCGCCATTAGCAATAAAATCATGGAATCCAGTCTTTTCCCAAATCCAGCGGCACAAATCAACTACATAGCCAATCAGAATCATGTTGGCCAAAGTTCCAAAACCAATCATCTGTGCACCAAAAAGAATTGTAAAAATCAGCATTAAACCATAAACAAGAACCTCTGTATTACCAATTCCCCAATTTAAAACTGCTGCAATATTCAGATTCATAAAGCTTGCAGGATCAGTTCCCCAACCAATTTCAATCAAAATTGAAACAAATACACCCATTAACAAAACTGCAGGCAGCATAAAAGCAAGCTTTTTCCAGAAATTTAGAACAATAAACTGTTTAAAAGTAAAATTAATTTTCATTTCAGAATCCTTTTTATTTATTTTCAGATGATTTATCTGTTAATTTTCTTCATTATGTTTGGTATTATACAAAAATTCAATAAAATCATTCCAGAAATCTTGTCTATTCGGTTAAATATCACTAACTTTAAAACATCATGAATCAAGTAGATTTTAATGTCTTATCTCAGAACCTAGACACTTCCAGTCTTATGGGATGTGACAGTTCTTTTGCAAATGATGGTGCTTATGCTGTCATTAACAATCTTTTTGCAAAAACCTGCACAAATTATAAATATTTGAACCGGGAAGAAGATTTAGGAATAGAAGGACTTAGAAAAGCAAAACTTTCTTATAAGCCTGCCCTTTTGTTAAATAAGTTTTTTGGCTCATTAAATTGAATTTATCCATATAATCTTCTATAATTATGTATTCAAATTTTGCATGGGTTTAACCCGTCGAAGGAAAATATAATGCCAAAAATCGAATGTAACGAAAAACTCTTTTTTGATGCTATTGAAAAAAAATACACTTATGATGAATTGGAAGATGTACTTCCATGTGCAAAAGCTGAGCTTGATGAAAAACCAGATACGAGCCAGCCAGAAAATGAACGTGTTATAAAAATCGAATTAAACGATACAAACCGTCCTGACCTTTGGTCTACAAATGGTGTTGCCCGCCAGATTAAACTTCATGAAGGTGGCAAAACTGTTGATTATATGAAGTTAATGTCTAACTTCGGAAATAACGATTACGAAGGCCGTGTTGTAAATGTTGACCCTTCTATTAAAGATGTTCGTCCATATATGGTTGCTTTCATGATTACTGGCAAACCAATTGACGATCCAATGCTTAAAGACATTATCCAGACACAGGAAAAACTTGCCTGGAACTTTGGTCGTAAACGTAAGTCAATTTCTATGGGTGTTTACCGTGTAGATCAGGTTAAATTCCCTGTTTCTTACAAAGGTGTAGATCCTGACAAAACTTCTTTCGTACCACTTCAGTGTGAAGAACCAATGACATGTCGTCAGATTCTTACAGACCATCCAAAAGGAAAAGAATTCGGCTGGATTTTACAGGATGCTAAAGTATTCCCATTATTAGTAGATTCAAAAGATGAAGTTCTTTCTATGGCTCCAATTATCAACTCTGCTACACTTGGTGCAGTACAGGTTGGAGACTGTGACCTTATGGTAGAACTCACTGGTGATATTATGGAAAACCTTATGCTTTCTGCTAATATTGTTGCCTGTGACTTTGCAGACCAGGGTTATACAATTAAACCTATTTTGGTAAAACATCCTTATGAAACTGGACTTGGAAAAGATATTCTTGCCCCTTTCTACTTCCAGCCTTCTACAAAAACAACCTTGAAAGCTGTAAATAAACTTCTTGGTTCAGATTTTGACATGAAAACTGTAGAAGATGCTCTTGTTCGCATGGGTAACACTGTAGAAATAAAAGGTGAAGAAATCACTCTAAAACCAGCACCATACAGAAATGACTTCCTCCACGAAGTTGATATTATTGAAGATGTAATGATTGGCTGTAATGTTTCTGCATTTAAACCTCGCACTCCACAGGATTTTACAATTGGTCGTCTCCTTCCTCTTACAGAATTCAGCCGCAAAGCTAAAACTTTAATGGTTGGTCTTGGTTACCAGGAAATGATTTTCAACTATGTTGGTTCAAAGAAAGATTATATCGACAATATGTTGATTGATGGTTCAAAAGTAATTGAAATTGCAAATCCAATGTCTGAAAACTATCAGTTTATCCGCCCAGAAATCCTTTCTTCACTTTGTCGTGCAGAAAGTGGTTCTGCAAATGCAATGTATCCACACAAAATCTTTGAAATTGGTAAGGTTGCTTACCTTAAAGATGATGAAAATACAGGAACAATTACACGTCAGCACATTGGTTTTATGACTGCTGCTGCAAATGCTAACTTCAACACATTGGCTTCAGAGGTATCATCTTTGGTATACTTCCTTGACCATGAATACAAAGTAGTAGAATCTAAGGATCCTCGCTTTATTCCAGGTCGTCAGGCAGCTTTAATGGTAAACGGTGAAGTTGCTGGTGTATTTGGTGAAGTTCATCCACAGGTTCTTGAAAACTGGGGCATTACAACTCCATGTGTAGCTGGTGAGTTAGACCTTGAAACTTTAATGGCAACTGCAGATACAAAAACAGATGCTCAGAAAAAAGTTGAAGCAAAAAAAGAAGAACCAAAACCTGTTGTAAATCAGAAATCTGAAGCTGAAACAGACCCAATTAAATACTTCAATGAACACATTAAGATTTGTGTAGCAAAAATTGAAAAAGTTGAATGTAACCCACAGGGCGACAAACTTTATATCGAAACAATGGATGATGGTTCTGGAACTCCTCGCATTATCCAGTCTGGTTTAAGACCATACTTAAAGGAAGAAGAACTTCTTGGTCAGCATGTTTTGATTGCTGCAAACCTTGCTCCTCGTAAGATGAAGGGTGTAGAAAGCTTTGGTATGTTACTTGCCTGCGATTACATGGAAGACGGAAAAGAAAAGGTTGAACTTCTTACAGCACCTTGGGCAAAACCTGGTACCATAGTTGTTCCAACTGGTTCTGATCCTTCAACACCAAAACCAGAAAAAATCGATGCTGATAAGTTCTTCAAACTTACAATGAAAATTATAAACAACACTATGACATTAAATGGTGTAGCACTTACAGCAGACGGAAAGGAAATCAAAACAGTTAAGTCAAATAACTGTGAAGTAGAATAAGCTTTAGACAAAAAAGGGGCTGTCCATATGGACAGCCCCTTCTTTGTCTAATCCCTCTTAAAAAACTCAATCAATAAACTTAGAGAATATCTCCTCTTCCAAGAACAAATGCCTTTTTATTCATTTCCAAAAATTGTGGTTTTACAAGTTTTTCAATTGCTTTTATCCATGCCTCTTCAGCAAAATCCATATATCTTGAAAGACGCCCCATAAGAACAATATTCACTGATTTTGCAGTTCCCGCCTTTTCTGCCAAACTCAAGCAATCAACTGCATCAACCTTAATTCCTGCAGCCTGCATTGTTTTTTCAAGATTTTCAGGATACTTTGCAGCCCCTGTAATTACTGGCATAGGATCAATCTGTTGCGTATTAACAACAATCTGTCCATCTTTTTTAAGATAATCAACATATCGGGCAGCTTCTAACATTTCAAAGCTTACAATAAAATCTGCTTCACCTTTATCAATAATTGGTGAATATACTTTATCACCATAACGAACATAAGTTACTACAGACCCACCCCGCTGACTCATACCATGAACTTCACTTACTTTTACATCGTATCCAGCATCTAGCAAAACTTGTCCAAGTGTTTTAGAGGCTAAAAGAGCCCCCTGACCTCCAACACCTACAATCATTATATTTTTTACCATATTCATTTTCCCAAACTCAATTATTAATTTTGCAGTTTTAATTCTTAATTTTTTTCAACTAATAGCTGAAAATGCACACATCTGAGTACAAACACCACAACCAACACACAATGTTGCATCAATTTTAGCTTTCCCCTCTTTCATAGAAATTGCAGGACAACCAATTTTCATACACATTTTACATGATCTGCATTTATCATCATTTACAAAAAGAGCTGGTTTTGGTTTTACTTCTTTTAGCAATGCACAAGGACGACGACTGATTATTAAACTTGGTTCTTCAACTGCAAGTTCTTCTTTTAAAACTTTTTCACAAGCAGCCAAATCATAAGGATCAACAACTACAACTCTGTTAATTCCAATTGCACGGGCAAGAGCTTCCAAATCAACTTTTCCCGCCGGATCACCATACAAGTTTTTACCAGTTGTAGGATTCTGCTGGTGACCTGTCATACCTGTAATAGAATTATCCAAAACTATGACAGTAGAATTAGACTGATTATATGCTATTGTTGCTAAGCCCGTAATTCCCGAATGAACAAAAGTGGAATCTCCAATTACACATACAGAATTCTTCTCATTTTCTGGCAATGCTTTATTCCAGCCATGCAACGAACTAACTGAAGCACCCATACAAAGGTTCATGTCCATAGCACACAAAGGAGCAGCAGCACCTAAAGTGTAACAACCAATATCACCCATTACATTAAGCTTCATCTTTGAAAGTACATAGAAAATACCACGATGAGGACATCCTGCACACATAATTGGAGGACGAACAGGCAATTCCAAATTCAAATTAAAAGCTTTTTCTTCTGATATATTCTGATTTTCTGGTAAATATGCTTTAAGATTTTTTCTTAAAAGATTCTGACTGAATTCTCCACAAATTGGAAGAATATCTTTTCCATGAATTTCATTTTTCAATCCCAGAGTACGACAGAAATCTTCAATGATTGGATCTAACTCTTCTACGACAATCAAAACTTCTACTTTAGAAGCAAAATCTCGAATCATATTTTCTGGTAATGGATTTACAAGACCAAGTTTTAAAACATTAACTTTATCGCCAAAAACTTCTTTTACATATTGATAAGAAGTAGAATGTGTGATTATACCAATTTTTGAACTGCCACAAAGTTCAACTTTATTTAATCCACAGGATTCTGACCATACTGCAATATCCTTGTTTCTCTGTTCTACAATAGGATGCTTACGAATGGCATTTGCCGGTGTCATTACATTTTTTTGAATATTTTTAACATATGGCTTTACTGGTTGCTCATTTCGTTCACCAGTTTCAGCAATGCTTTGTGAATGAGCAATTCTTGTACACATCTTGAATAAAACCGGTGTATCAAATTTTTCAGACATTTCATAAGCCAGTTTTATAAAATCAATGCTTTCCTGACTGTCACTTGGTTCAATCATAGGAATTTTAGAAGCAATTGCATGATGACGGCTATCCTGCTCATTTTGGGAAGAATGCATTCCTGGATCATCTGCAACTCCTACTACAAAACCTGCATTCACACCAGCATAACTTGCTGTATAAAGAGGGTCTGCGGCAACATTAAGACCTACATGTTTCATTCCAGCAAATGCTCTTTTTCCTGCAAGAGCAGCACCAAATGCTGTTTCTACAGCAACCTTTTCATTTGGTGCCCATTCACAATAAATTTCTTTGAATTTAGCAGCTTCCTCTGTTATTTCTGTACTTGGTGTACCAGGATAGCTGGAAATAATCTGGCAGCCTGCTTCATAAAGACCTCTGGCAACAGCTGCATTTCCTAATAAAAGTTGTTTCATTATTACGCCTTATTATTAAATATAAGGTCTATTATAAATGGAAAACATCGAATTCTCAACTTATTCAGGTTAAAAACAGAAGGCCCGATAGAATCGAGACCTGGAAGAAATTCTATCGGGCCAGGTAACTTTTTTAAATGGGCATTTGAATGAATTATGAATTAACCTGCTTTCCACAGTTTATGGACATTACAATATTCATAGGCAGCCTGAACTTTTTCACCAGCCACCATCATAAAATCCGCTTTGGGGATATCACCTGGTTTTAGCCATTTTTTCTGTATTCCCATATCTGTTTGCAAAAGAATCCACTCAATATAGTGTTCTGCCACCATAGGATGTTCTGCTGTACCAACTGTTACCGAAACATGATTTCCTTTTACTTTAATAACTGGCACATGCTTTTCTAAAGATCCATCTGATTGTGAAGGAATTAATTCCGACATTGCTTCACCACAACAAATAGTTGGTGTTCCTCCATCCCGCACTATTGCAATAATTTTTCCACAATATTTGCAATAATAAAATTTTAGTTCCATAGAAACCTCCTATAAGATTAAAAAACCTTACAAGAGAAGTATATTGCAGATTTTGGGTGATGTGGTCATCATAAAACCTTCATTACATTGCAAAAAGCCTTCAAAAAACAGTTATTGTGATTCTGATTGTGCTTTTTCCATTTTGAAAGCTTCTATTAATTGGGTTTTTGTCATTCCATTTCTTTCACAAGCAGCCTTCAAACGTCTGTAAATTGTTGATTCAGATAAACCATCTAAATCAATAGATTTCTGCAGTTTATTTTTACTTAACTGTGTGAGAATTTGTATTTCATCATCATAAAGAATGAGTTTTTTATTTGTATAACGCTGAGAAATAATAAAATCAAAAATATAAAAAAGCCAGGATGATCTTACTACATGAATAAAAAATGGACACAGTTTTTCATCATTTAGAGCAAAAGCTACACATACACAAATCCCATAAGCAATAACAGATATCCATTTTAATTTAGGACACACAATAATAATAAAAAATATTGCTATTAGACCTGTGTAGTTATTAAAAAGATAAGATTTATAAAATGCTATAAGAAATACTAAAACCAGAGCATATGTCAAATTAAAAATGATAAATCCCCTGCTTCTAAAAAACATCACAGCTGGAATGTACAAAAAACAGTATGCTATGACTATCAATGTAACTGTCAAAAATCCTTCTTCTGCACCTTTCCAGATATAAAGAATTCCTAAAATAAAAGATAAAATGCTTGTTATAAGAACAAAATTCCGCTCTTTTTTTTCTTTAAAAAACTTCATGTGAACCCTCTCCGATTCCAATAATTTTTACATTGATGTATATTCTTTTTTATATTTTCATCATCTCATAAAATATAATAGAAGATGCCTGTGCAACATTTAAACTATCAATGCAAGATTCTTCAACACCCTCATTCATTCCAGCCCATGGAATAATAATCAGTTCATCACAATTTGCTTTAACCACATCGCTAATTCCATGTTCCTCATTTCCTAAAACAACCAGCAGAGGCTTTTTTCCATCTCCCAAAGAACCAATCTGTCTCACATTTTTTTTAGCACTTAAGTCAGTTCCAACACGAACCATTTTATCTTTCATAGCTTCAAGCAAGCGTGCAGAAGAGCGGACAGAATAAATGTTTACATATTCCATGCCACCTTCTGCAACTCTGTAAGATGATGTAGTGATTGTTGATTGAGCTTCATCTAATGGAATAATAATATTTTTAATACCAAAAAACGCTGCACTTCTTACAATTGCACCAAAATTATTTGCATTTCCAATGCGATCAAGTAAAACAGCATTTTCGTTGTTTTCTATCCATGAATCAGTAATATCAGAATCCAGCGGTTCAATAACCGGGGCTTCTATCATTGCAACAACTCCCTGATGGTGTACAGTTCCGCTAAGCTTTTCTAGTTCAACAGCCGGTTTCATATTATAAATACCATGATTTTTAGCAAGCTTTTTACAAAGTCCTCCAAATAAGGGAGCTTTATCTTCTGTAAAAAATAATCGTCTAATCTTTTCAGGATGATTTTTTTCCAGCTTTTTTACAGCAGCAAAACCACATACTGCAAGCTCATTTGTTTTTGAATTTTTCATATTGGAATTATACCATTCAAATTAAAATTGTTATATAATCAAATATATGAAAAAAAAGATTCTTTTATCCTTTCTTTTTTTATTATTTTCCTCTATTTACACATATTCTAAAACTCTAATAACAAGAGAATATATACCCTGTGAAGAAATCTCTTTTATAGAAATAAATCTAAATAACGAAGAATTAATTATCCAAAAATATACAGGCGAAGATTTACTGATAGAGATTTACAGTAATAATTCAAATATCATTCCTGATTTTTCTGTGAAAAACAGAATTTTTAATGTAAGTTCAAAAAATTTAGAGTTTATCGATCCAATTTATTGCAAAGTCGAAGTTTATGTTCCCGTAAATTTCAATCCAGAATCCATAGATATAAAAAATTTATACGGAATATCCATAATATCTTCCATAAAAGCAAAAGACGATTTTTATTTTTACACACAAACCGGCTCTGTCAGTTTAAATTCCATTACCTGCAGTAATTTCAGATGTTTTTCAATCACTTCAGATATAAATTACGAAAATCTGAATTGTGATAGTTTTTATCTTAGCACTTTCTCTGGAAATATTAATTTATCGTTAAAAAACAATACTTATATCCTTTCTTCCATTTTATCTCAAACCGGAAACATTAAAATTTCTTATAATGAAAAAGCAACTTTTCAGTTCTTGATTTATAGTGAAAATCCTTTAATAAGAAATAAAAAATCTTACAATACCAAATTAAATTATAACCCGGAACCAGAAAATACAAATCAGACACTTAATACCATTTTAATTGATGCAAAAAAAGGTACCATCGAAATTAATGCAGATTAAACATTTCTTCTATTTTCTGCCCTATTGAAATATGTAAAATCCTATATAAGTTTAAAAAATTTACTCAAAAAATCAAAAGCGTATTACAATTATCGTATATTCTCATAATAGAAACTCTTCCGGAGGAGTTATGGCAAATATTGAATTACTGGTACGAACACTTTCATTTATTGAAGACAACCTTAACAGTGATTTACAGACCGAAGATATAGCAAAAGCCTGCTATGCCTCAAAATCAAGTCTGGAAAAAAACTTTAAGGAAGCGGCTCATTTTTCAGTGCACGATTACATGACCCGCCGCAAAATGATGAAAGCTGCAAAACAGTTAATTCAAATGCCAGAAAGCAACATTCTGGATGTGGCAGTTGAATATGGATTTTCCAGTCACGAAGCCTTTACCAGAGCATTTTTTAATGTGTGGAACTGTAACCCAAAAGAATTCCGCGAAACTTATACTAAACGCAGCCGGGTTCCAGAATTGTTCCCACAAATTATGGGCTTTTACCAGCTCAAAGGAGAAAACTATATGAGAAGATCAGTTGATATTTCAGAGATGTACGACTTTTTAAAGAACCGCAAGAATTGTTACTTTGTTTGTGCAGATATAAGAAGCCTCATTCCTATAAACGAAATTTCCACAAAAGCCGGAGACATTGCACTTAGCGAAACTATGAAGCGTCTTTTAGACTGCAGCAGCGACGAAGATGTTGCCTTTAGAATTGGAGCCGATGAGTTTACACTTTTAACAAACAGTACAGATAAAGCCTATGCTGAACAGATTCGTAACAAAATTCTTTCTTTGAACGGTCAGACTTTCGATTTTGAAAACCAGAAAATCCCTCTGAACCTTTACGTCACAGTAACTAAACTGGAAAGCGAATCTTTCAAATACGCCGACCTTTTTGGAAAACTTATTGGTGCCCTTACCGAAGAAAAAAAAGCTGTACGGGAAAATTAAAAAATTATTTTCAGGATGTTACGTCAAAAATAGCAAGTTAATATTTTGTATGGGCGATGTAACTTTAACGGGAAGGTGTATAGGGAGGTTCTTTATCTGCCACTAACCTTCCCC
>JAHAZJ010000222.1 GCA_018385315.1 Treponema sp.
ATTTAATATACCTTCCCTTCCTATTTTCAAATGAGAAGATGTAATACCATGCTTAATTGAAATATCAGCTTCTAGTAATGCAGATAAATGATCGCAAATTCTAATTAATTTTCCATCAACAGGATTAAAATTATCATTGTTATATTTCTGATTTAGTTCTTCCCAAGATACTTCTTTCATTTTTTTATTATCATCAAGAATTCTATTTGAAAATTCATCCGATGTATAATAAATAACTTCGTCTTTATAATATTCATCCATCAAAGGAACCAGCTCTTTATTTACAATCTCATCTTCAATTTTTTTCACAATAGAAGGAAGTCCATCAGTAGCTTGTTTTACAGGTGAAATAATATCCCTTGTAACAGCTTCTGGTAAATCATGAAATAATGCACTAAAAAAATTATTTACAACTCTTTTAGTACACATTTCAGGATTTGATTCACGGCCTAAAAGAATTGTCATGATTGCCACAAAGAAACAATGACCAAGAACAGATGTCTGAGGAATCCTAGGAGTTTGATTCCATCTAGTTTGAAATCTAAGCTGTTCTATTTTCAAAAGAAAATCAAATTCTTTCTGATGAGTCATTAATTTTTGCAACCCTTCTAAATCTAAATAAGGTTGAATCTCTTTTTTCAAGTCACTATCAATTTTAAATAAGCGTTCTTTTTCATTTACAACAGACAACATCTCCAACTCACGCATAGTTGAATACTTATGAGCCGCACTATATACATGAAATGATTTATTCAATTCTTCTGGTATATTAAAAGAACCGGCTTTTTGTCCAATGTAGATTGTAAATTGAGAAAAAAGTTTCTGATCTTTAATAAGATTTTTATATTGATTAAGAACCCATTCATTTAATCGCAAATATTCCTGTGGAAACTCACGCTTTAACATCTGTTGAACAGGTGCTTTTATATCACACAAAGCAATTTTTTTTAGAAGATCAAAAATAGAAGCATAAATCATCCAGTTCCAATCTATATAAAAACCTTTTTTTTCTTCATATTTACCGATTATATAGGCAATAATCATTTTTTCTGCAGCTTTATCCATCTCAACCAAATCAAATGGGCGAACCAAATCGTTCCATCGTTGAATAGAAAAACCTTCGAAAATTTTTATAGCAAAATCTTTTTCCATTAGTTACTGAGACCTTTTTTCTGATCGGCATCCATTTTATCTTTCCAAACAATTGCCTTTTTCTTAACTTCTTCTGCCTGCTCTGAATTACCTAAAAGAACGTATATTCTTCTTAATGCAAGAAGATATTTTATTGCATCACGCATATCATCAATTCGTCTTGTAGAAAGTTCATATCTATCTCGATATCCAGTAGCAGATGAATTCAACAATTTAATAATCAATCGTATATATAAAACTGTAGTTTCATAATTTTCTGCTCTAGGATCAAAATAATCTTTAGAGGCTTCTTTCATATCAATTAAATTCTTAGCAACAGTAGAAAAACGGCCCTCCAATTCAACAAAGGACCATTTCCACTTACTATTATCACCAAAAGAATCTTTTACAATTCTAATGGAAAGGCCCAGTTTCCTAATAATCAAATAACGTTTTTCAATATTAATATTTGTTATAGTATCTTGATTTTTTTGTAAATCGGCATAGGAAACATCAATAAAGTTTGTTACTATATCTTCAAGATAAATGATGGCTTTATACAAAATTTTACGAGCTTCATTAAGAGCATCATTATTTTTAACTTCCATCAGTTTTACAGATAAACTATTCTGGGCAACATAAAGAGAAGATACATATATCATGTCTTCACATAACATTAATTTCTTAAAGTTTAAATCACTATCTCCAGAATGCATTGCATTAAGCATTGTTTTTTCTTTTTCAAGAGTTTGTTGTATTTTATTTTTATAAGGTTGAATTGCTTCCTGAAAATGTAATCTTGTCTCTTCTGATATTTTAGCCATTAATTACCCCCACAATACTTATTAAGCATGGATCTTGCATGTTCAAGTGATTGTGATGTGTCTGAATCACCAGAAAGCATTCTGGCAATTTCAGCGACTCTTTCTTCACCCTGCACATAATGTACATTAGACGAAGTAATTCCACCAGCAACACCCTTTTCAATCTTAACTTGATTATCGGCATAAACTGCAATACTTGCAAGGTGTGTAATACAGAAAATCTGTTTTTCTTTTGCCAATTGCTTTATATGACTTCCAACAGCAACTGCAACTTCACCACCAATACCAGTATCAATTTCATCAAAAATCAAAGTTTCAACAGAATCAGATTTTGCAAATATTGTTTTCAATGCAAGCATAACTCGTGATAATTCACCACCAGAGGCAATTTTAGCCAAAGGTAATAATGGTGACCCCGGATTTGCACTAATCAAAAACTCAATATTATCAATTCCATATGGTCCACATTTTTGAATTGCTTCTGTACCATCTTTTTCGACAATACTAACACCAAATTTTGTTCCAGTCATACCAAGCTTTGAAAGGATTTCATCAACTTCATTTGATAAAACTTTTGCAACTTGTTTTCTTTTATTTGAAATAACAACTGCCCGTTGTAACACATCTTTTTCTATAAGTTTAATTTCTGCTGCAAGCTTCTCTCTTTTATTATTACCATCAGCATTTTCATTTAAGAAATTTTGTGCATTTTCATAATACTGAAATACTTCTTCCAAAGAAGCGTTTACAGATGAAGCATATTTTTTCTTCAAATTATATATTAATGATAATCTTTCCTGCACTTCCTGCAATCTGGAAGGATCAAACACAAGTTTTCCTTTATAAGAATCAAATTCATCAGAAATATCAGATAATTCATAAAAAGCAGATTCAATTCTCTGATCAAGAATAGAAACTGATTTATCCATTTCTGCAAGATGTGATGAATCACGTTTTATTTTTTTTAATAAACCAACAATACTATTTTCTGAATTACCAAGGATTTCTGTAATTGTTTCAACATCAGAATAAATCTTTTCGTAAGAAGATAAACGAGCTTCTTCCTCTTCTAAAAGAACATCTTCGTCTTTTTTTAATTTTGCCTCAGAAATTTCTTGAACTGCAAATGAAAGCATATCTATTTTTCTTAAGCGTTCACTTTCTGACATAGAATATTCTGAAAGCTGCTTTCGCTTTTCAACAAGAACAGTAAAAATTCTTTTAAACTCTTCTACTTCAGCATTTATTCCTGCACGACTATCAAGAAATTTTCTATGTTCAGGAACTTTCATTAAAGACTGATGTTCATGTTGACCATGAATATCAACTAAAAATGCAGAGAATTGTGCTAAATCTGTTCTGGTAACAGGAGTATCATTAATCCATGCACCAGACTTTCCTGTATCTCGAATAAATCTTCGTAATAAAACTCTATTATTTTCGATTTCAATTCCATGTTGATTCAACCACTGATATGCATTTTCAGCGTCTTCATCTTCACCAAGAGGTTTTACTTCTACAGGCGGTTTTATATAAAATACTCCAGAAACAGATGCTTCTGTTTTTCCAGTACGTATTTGAGATACTTCCGCTTTACCACCTAAAAGAAAAGATAAAGCACCAATAATAATTGATTTACCGGCACCAGTTTCACCAGAAAGAACAGTAAATCCCTTATTAAACTCAAGATAATGGGATTCTATGAGAGCAAAATCTTTAATTGTTAATTCTTCAAGCATGAGGACCCCCTGTCCAATTTAGTTTCGATCTAAGTGCTTCATAAAAGTTTTCATCATTACATGAAACTAACTTAACTTTTTTTTCATTCTCAACAATAATAATTTTATCCTTTGTTTTTAGTGGAATTCCATCCTGCCCATCTACAATCATATTAATTTCTTTTGTTCGACATGGTTCAATTTCAATACTTATCTCACCATCAACTCCAAGAATAATAGGACGTGATGACAATGAAAAAGCATTAATTGGTGTCATAACAAAAGCATTCACATCAGGAGCAACAATAGGACCGCCGGCAGCAGCAGAATATGCTGTTGAACCAGTTGAAGTACTAATAATTACACCATCAGCTTTCAAATTACATAAATGTATCTTTTTATATTTAATATTCAATGAAACAGTTCTGGCAGAATTTTTTGCACTTATAACAACATCATTTAAACCAAGCTTATTTTCAATACATTCACCATCTCTAAAAAGAGAAACTTTTAACATACTTCTATTTTGTATTGAAAGATAATCTTTTATAAATAAATCCAGTTTTTCATGCCATTCATTTTTTTCAACTGATGCAAGAAAACCAAATTCTCCAAGATTAATAGAAAATACTGGAATTTCCAAATTCACACAATTTCTTGCTGCATAAAGTACAGTTCCATCGCCACCTAAAGTAATAACAAAAGCATAATCTTCAAAGCTTGTATCTTCTGAAAAACCATCAAAATTTATAAAGTCATATTGAAAATTTTTCGAACTTAAAAAAGCCGCAACTTCTTTTGCAAGGGTCATAGATTCATCTTTTGTAATACAGATAACAATAAGAACTTTTTTCATTAACTTTTCTCGCTTAAGGTAAACTACCCAAAACTTTTACAATTTTAGAAATCTCATTATGAGTCAATCTAGGATATAATGGAAAATGTGCACATCTTAAAAGCAAAGACTTTGCATGAATACATTTTTCTGATAATTCATCTTTATATTCTATAACCGAGCCAGCAAAAGCAGATTGAACTTCAATATCTTTTTTTGCAGCATACTGTTTTACATCTTTAAATGAACTATTTAAAACTAAAGAAAAAGAACTTATTGTAGAGCCATCATCCATTTCTCTTGCAAACATTTTATGTCTACCTATCATACATGAATGCTGATACATTGCAAAAATTTCTTTTCTTGTTTTTTCATTTCTTGCAAATTCTCTAACCTGAACCCAAGACAAAGCACAATTAATATCAGGTAAAAGATCTGTCTGAGGTGCCTCGTCAACAAATTTCTTTAATACAATCCATTCTCGACGACCAGGAGCCATTAAAACAGCTCCACCACCACCTGTAATAACATCTCTTTCTTCAAGTCCCATTATTGTAAAAACACCAAACAAACCAGCAGATTTTCTTCCTGTTTCATTGCCATTTTCGTCTTTAATAACAACAGAAGCACCTGCACTTTGTGAAATGTCTTCAATATAAGGAATTCCCAAAAGATTAATTGCTTCAAAATCAGGAAGAATACCTTCCGTTTCATGAAGAATCAATACTTTTCCACCAGCAGCAATGCCTTTTTGAATTTCTTCGATTGAAACCAAACCGGTTGTTTCATCAACATCAAGAACAATTGGTTCCATTTCTTTTTCTTCAATTAATTTGTATTGCCATAATGGAGCAAGAGCAGAAATTAATACTTTACATCCTCTTTCAAGCCCAAGAGCCTTAAAAGCATAATTTAGTGCGATAGCCGGGCTTCTTAAAGCAACAGCACCATCACATTTTATAAATTCCTTAACTTGCTGGATAAATCTCTGATTTAATTCTCCAGGACCAATCCGTTCATCAACCATACAAGTTAGAACGGCATCCATCTCTTTTCTGCGAATTGTTGTACTATATGTGCGTATCATTTACTGAATATCAATAATTTTTTGTAATTCTTTAGGATTAAACAACTTCCGAATATTTAACATAATAAGATATTTATTATCTTCTCTAATTACACCTTCAATATATTCAGAACCGATTCCACTAATCATCTGAGGTGGTTCTTTTACATCTTCACCTTTTACAGAAACAACTCTGGCAACTTTATCAATAATAATACCAATTTTGTTATTTTCAATATTCAAGATGATAAATCCACCTTCAAAATCTGTTTCATCTTTTGGAAGAGACTGTATTCTAAAGCGTTTGTGCAAATCAATAATTGGAATAATATCACCACGAAGATTAATAATTCCTTCAACATAATATGGTGCATTAGGAATAACACGAACATCTTGAAGTCGTACAATTTCCTTTACATCCATAATATTCACACCGTATAATTCTTCGCCCAGCTGGAAAGTTACCAACTGAAACTGTGCATCAACGTTAGCCATATAAACCCCTATTTAATAAATAGTTTTATCTATATATAATAACCCGATTTTGATGAATTTGCAACAAAAACCACATAACACAACTATACATAAAAAAGAGTTATTGCACTCACTTCTTTTACACCTCCTTTTTTTAAACAGCTGCTGCAACTTTCTAAAGTAGCACCTGTAGTCATTACATCATCTAATAAACATATTTTTGTTGGAAGAATCATTTTTTCTTTTTTAATGATTTTTAAAATTTCCTTTTCTTCCTTCAAACAATATGACTCACTAGATATTTTCAATCGATTTTCCCGATTTAACTTTTTCATTTGCAATTTATTTTTTCTTTCAAGAATTCGTAAAATTTTTATATCAAAAAAGAATTCAAGAAAATTACACAATTCATCAATTTGATCCCATCCTTTTTCTTTTATTTTACCAGGACGAGGAGGAACAGGAACAACATTCTTAATATTTAGATTTTTTAATGCATGATAAATAATAGTAGCAAATTGAAATGATAAACTTCTTTCATTTGTAATTTTCCATTTAAATAGCAAGTTTTTATTCCACAAATCATAGGGAAACAAACAAAAGGCTTCATCTAAATTTTTAATAATACTATTATTTTTTGAAAAAACATGAGAAGGAATAACATTTAATTTATTTTTAAAATTATTTTCCAGGCAATCATTACAGAGAATTGTTTTAAACGTTTTCCGTCCACAAATCTCGCATTCATAACCATTTTTAACAATCGAAAAAAATAATCTGAAAAGTAATTTTGAATAATACTGTATAAAAAAATAATATTTATTCACATAAATAATATTGCATTAATATGAGAAAAAAGACCATTTTTTTGAAAAAAAAATATTTATTATTGTCCCGAAAGTTCTTTTTTCCATCTTGAAACAATTTGCAATGCTTCAATAGGAGTAATATTATTTACATCCGTAGAAAGGATTTCTGAAATAATAATCTCTTCATCACTAAACAGACCTGGAGTATTTAGTGAATTAATTTTTTCACTCACAATTTCTTTTTCAATATTCATTACAGGTTTGTCTTGTGCAACAGATTGAATATGGGCAAGAATAACAGTTGCTCTATCAATAACTTCCTGGGGAACACCTGCTAATTTTGCAACATGAATACCATAAGAATTTTCAGTAACACCTTCCATAACCTTTCGCAAAAAAACTACAGTGCCATTGTTTTCCGAAATTGATAAACAAAGTTTTATTAATGAAGGATGCTCCATTCTTGAAAGCTCATGATAATGTGTGGCAAACAAAGTTTTACATTTAATTCTATCAAGCAAATATTCACTAACAGCCCGAGCTATTGCAAGCCCATCCTCTGTAGACGTTCCTCTTCCAACTTCATCCATAATAACAAGAGACTTTGTTGTTGCAGCCCGTAAAATATTTGCAGTTTCTGACATTTCAACAAGAAAAGTTGATTCACCTTTTGCAAGATTATCCGAAGCACCAACACGACAGAATATCCTGTCAATAATTCCCAGTTTTGCTGAAGTTGCAGGAACATAAGAACCAATTTGTGCAAGCAAGGCAATTAAAGCATTTTGCCTTAAATAAGTACTTTTACCAGCCATATTTGGTCCAGTTATCAAGGCAAAAGAAGGTACTCCGTCATTTTCACTACTAATTTTTATATCATTAGGAATAAATTCTCCTGTTGGCATATGATTTTCTACAACAGGATGTCTTCCTTCAAAAATTTCAAATATATTATCAGTTGAAATTTCTGGACGAATCCAATTATTTTTTAATGCAGCAAATGCCAATGTAGAAATAACATCAGTTTCAGCAATTTCTTCTGCAATTTGAAATAAATATTGCAGATATTCATGAAGTTCAGTTCTAACTTCAACAAACAAATCTCTTTCTAATTCAAGAATTTTTGTTGAGGACTCATTTAACTCCATTTCTAAATCCTGAAGTTTTTCAGTTGTAAATCTATCCCCATTAACCAGGGCCCTTCGCATAATAAAATGACTTGGAACACTGGAAAGCTTTCCTTTACTAACTTCAATAAAATAACCGGCATTATTGTTATATTTAATTTTCAAAGTTGAAATACCAGTTCTTTCTTTTTCTTCCTGTTCATATTCAGAAAGAATCTGATTAAAATTGTTATTTATTGAACGCCAATGATCCAATTCTTCAGACCACCCGCTTTTTATAATTCCACCATCAGTTAAAGACGTACTAGGATCATCTAAAATTGAATTAGAAATTAAATCTATAATTTTTTGAGATTTTTCCGATGAAATAAAAGAAAAATCGTACTGATTCAAATAATTTTTTGCTTTTACCCATGCTTCTAAACTAAAACGCAAAGCCTGCAAATCTTTAGGATGGGCCTTATCCATGGCAATTCGTCCAGTTAAACGCTCTACATCAAGAATTGAAGCAAAATCCAGGCGAACTTTATCTAACAAAGACTGATCTTTATAAAAAGCAGAAATTTTATTTTGTCTGTTTTCAATTTGTTTTAAATTTGTTAATGGAAAATGAAGCCAGTTTCTGATTTTTCTACATCCCATTGCTGTTTTTGTATAATTAACACACTCAAGCAATGTATATTGACTGGTACCATCCCTCATATTTTCAGTAATTTCAAGATTTCTTCTAGAAGAATCATCCATAATAAGATACTCACAATCCGAATAAACTTGAATTGAATTCACATGAGGTAATTGAACATTTGTTGTTTTACTTAAATAATCCAGTAAAAATCCAGCAGGAATAATTTCACTAGAATTTTCATCTAAACCAAAGGATTTTAAATTTACTGTTTTGAATTGTTCTGTAAGTTTTTTATAAGAAACATCAAAAGAAAAATCCCAATCTGGATAATAAGAAATAGCTATATTTGCATTTGAAGCTAAAACTGTCTGGATATCCTGATTTGTTTTTAATGAAAGTGGAAGCAAAAATTCCCTGGGATTTGAACGCCCTAACTCTTTTGGAAAATTTTCCTGCATTTTTGCAGCAGGCCAGGAAGTTGCTTTAAATGAAGATGTAGTTACATCTATATATGCAAACCCAACTCTTCCTTTATACACTGAAAGGGCTGCTAAATAGTTCGCATTGTTTCCTTCAAGATATTCTGATTCCAGGGCTGTTCCCGGTGTAATAATTTCAACAACTTTACGTTCTGCAATCCCCTTTCCACCTTTAGGAATATCCCCAACCTGCTCACAAATAACAATCTTTTTTCCCATTCGCAATAAACGGGCAATATAAACTTTAGCTGCATGATAAGGAATACCACACATTGGCTGATTTGCACGATGGGTAAGAGTTAAATTTAAAAGACGAGAGACTTCTACTGCATCATCATTAAACATTTCGTAGAAGTCACCTAATCTGAAAAAAACTACTTCGTTTTTATAATTCTTCTTCACCGACTGGTACTGAACCATCATGGGTGTAAGATTGTTTTCCTGTGGGTCCATTAGAGACCTAATTCCTGAATTACCTGGTCAGTAATATCAACAGAACTACTATACCACAAGATTGAATTAGAATCCTGCAAGCTTAAAATCATACTATAGCCACCACTTTCAGCTACTTTCTGAAGAGTCTTATAAAGTTTTTTATAAAAATCATCAGATTTCTGAAGATTAGCTAACATTGTTTCCAATTCGGCATTTTTTGCATTTGTATAATCTGTAAGATATTCAGTTTTTTTTGTAATATCAGCCTGTGTTTTCTGAGCATTAGCAGTATCACCAGCAGCTTCGTAATCAGCCTTCTTTTTTCTAAGCTGTTTAATTTCATCAGAACGTTTTGCAATTTCCTTCTGAAATTCAGCTTTTTTATTTTCATAATTTTTTACTGGTGCTGCATTTCTATAATATGCACTGTAAACTTTAGATGTATCAACAACAGCAAATTTTGTAATCTGCTGCTGAGCAAAAGCCTGTACACAACCTAACATAAAAATTGATAAAACTAATGTAAAAATTTTTGTTTTCTTTGTCATTTTTATAACCTCTAAAAAAATTATTTATTCACTAAGTTGAAAGATAATGTAAATTGATATGGATTATCTGCCCATTTAAACCCACTTCCATCATATTGGTAACGGAATGCAAACAATAAATGTAATGGGAATTGAGGCATAAGGATTCTTAATGCAGGTCCAAAACTGAAGTAGAAATCGTTTAAGCTCAAATCAGTCATCATAGAATTAAAATCAGGCTTTAATGCAATTGCATCATGGAAGAAGTCTAAACCAAGAATATTATTTACAATTGGCATTCTCAATTCAATCTGAGTATTCCACAAAGATTCACCTTTTACATCTGTTGCTTTATATAATTCTGTCCAACCACGACCATTAAACATACCATCAATGTACAAACGATTGGAATCACTAATAACTGTATTATTTGTTGGGAAAAGATTAACAAAGTTTGTATAACCAGCCAAAACAAGATTAAAACTCCATGATTCAGATACAGGAATATTACATAAAGTATAATAAGCTTCAGCTTTTGTATCAGATTTTAAGAAGAATTCCTTTTCCAAACCAGGAATTAATCCATACCAGGAAAGTCTTTCACTTAAGAACCACCCTTTCGAAGGATTATAACTGATATCTCGTCCGTCTAAAGAAACACTAGACCATAATGTATTCTGAACACCCCACTTGTTACCGTAAGTAGAAATTCCAATGTCAGCAGGAGTATATAATTTATCATCATATACATAACGAGTAATTTTATTGTTCATACCACCAGTTACTGTAAGAATTGCAAAATCAGGAGTCCATCTTCTACCAAAAGAAGTTCCTATAGCTGCATTCCATCCATCATAAGTCATATAATAATATCCATTATTAAATGATAAATAAGGATCAAACATATTCATTTGAGAATAACTCTTTGTATGAGAGAATGAAATTGACTGACTGTAAGAAATTGGTAATCCGAACATCCAGTTTTGTGAATATGAAAAATCTATTGACTGTTCATTTTTTGCAATAGTTGTTTTTGCAGCAATAGATTTGCCTTCCCCAAACAGGTTTGAATTTTCAAGCTGGGCAAACATAGAAATTGGAATATCATTTGGTTCTGATACACCAGAGAATGTAAGACCAAAATTTAAACTGATTGTAGATTGTTCTTCTACATTAAATACAAGATCAACTAAATCTGATTCAGAACCAGGCTGAAAATCAGGTGCAACGCCAGAGAAATACTGAAGACTATAAAGATTTCGCATACCAGAAATAACTTTATCTCTTGAGAAAACATCACCTTCTTCAATAGGAATTTCACGACGAATAACTTCTTCTTTTGTTTTTGTGTTACCCGAAATAATAATATTTTCTACATGGCTTCTAGAGCTTTCAACAATTGTAAGATTATAAGATATTTCTCTTGTCTCAATATTTTTTGAAGGAACTGGATACATCTGACACTGCATATATCCATTATCAACATATGCAGACTGAATATTCATTAATCCTTCCTGAAATTTTACAGCATTAAATACGCTACCGACTTTTAATTTCATCAATGCTGAAAGTTCACTTTCTGAAAAAATTTCATTACCAGAAATTGTCATGCCTTTGTAGGTGTATTGAGTACCTTCATTAATAACAAATGTAATAATCAATTCCTGACGCTGTTTTTCTTCATTATATTCTGAATCAATCTTTACATCTTGAATGGAAGCATCAACATATCCTTTTTCCTGATATAGACTAATAATCTGTCTCTTATCCTGCTCTACTGCAGAAGCCTGAAAAGCACCATCTTTAAGGAAACCAACTTCTTTCATAGAAATTTTTGATTTTAATGATCTTTCTGAAAAAACTGTATTTCCTGTTGTATGAATTTCCTTAATAACTGTATTTTTTCCTTCATTAATGATAAAAGTAACTTTTTTACCGCTGTCGGTATCTTCTATTTTGTGACTTACAACAGAGTCTGAGTATCCTTTTCCAATGTAATAATCTCTGATTAATCTTTCATCAATAAGAATTTTTGATTCAAGATAAATATCTGAAGCTTTTGTTTTTATAACGTCTCTTAATTCACCATTTCGAATTTTCTGATTTCCAGTAAAGAGAATTAAAGAAACAATAGGTCTTTCTTCAACTTCAAAAGTAAGAATAATATTTGAATCATTTTTTGGATCATGATTTACATAAGAATCAAATGAACTGAAATATTCAAGAGAATTTATTCTATCAAGAAGATCTTCATATACTTCATCTGTAAATGCTATTGATGTAAAAGTATTTTCAATTGAAGCAAGGTCAGTTTTTTTAACATTTTTTAAACCTTTAAATTCAATTTTGGAAATATTTTTTCCATAAAACCAGCCATCACTTTCTTGAGCTGGCAATATACTTAAAGCAAAAAGCATCAAGAATACAGTGAAAATATGTCGTCGCATTTATAAACTCCTGACTTTTTAAAAATTAAACTTCCATGATAATGTAAGGGATGTAGAAGGCACGTATTGATTATTCATCAATGCATTTATATCCGGTGCCATGTTCCATCTGATATTAGCAATAGGAAGCTCCAATTCAAGACCAATTTCAGGTCTAAAAATAAGATTTCCTGCAGAAGTAATATCTGTAGAATCAGAATCTTCCAATGAAAGATGCAGCATTCCATCTACATATAAAGCACTACCAAGGTATTTACCTATATAAACAGTTGAATTATCTAAAAAGTTACCAATAGTAATTTTTTGTTTTTCAGAACTTACTTCATCACTAGAGGTTCCATTTGAATTTAATGTTCCAAAGGTATTCTGTAAGAAATTAGTTCTAACTGAAAATATATCAAAATTAAATAAATCTCGCAACTTGTTTTCTATACCACTCATAACTGTAGACTGAATATAATAATCTCCAACGGAAAGCAGCACTTCTCCAATATTATCTGAATCAGTTTTCATAACTTGTCCAAGAAGACTCATAATTTCCTGTTCCGATTTTGATGGAACAGAACTAAATTTAGGATTAAGATTTTTCAAATTCTGATTTTCAACTGCAAAAATAATTTTTACCTGCTGACCTAATGAATCTTTTTCACGAGTTTCGGCTCTTAATGTTATTACAGGATTTGTCAAATCATTTGGATTAAATTTAATATTACCTTCCTTGATATAGAAGTTTCTTTGCAAATAAGCAATATCTCCAGAGCGTAATCGTAATTCACCATCAACTTCGTATTTAGAAGAATCTGTATCAATTTTAAGGGCAAAATTTGTATTTGGAGCAAAAATGGCTCTTAAAATTGGCTTAAAATTAATACTAACATGAGTTCCAAAACGCAATTTTATATTGGTTCGTAAACTTAAACTGCTTTCATTCTGAACATTTTGAGCATTCTGATTATTTTGAGCATTTTGAACAGCAACCTCCTCTTTTTCACCTCCACCTGAAGTTGCAAGACCCGGAATATTAATTATAAAGTCAACATCATCGGCAAAAATATTTCCTGTTACATTCCAAATGTTTCTTTCATAAATAACACCAATATCGGTTGTAAGATCTCCGTCAAATTTACAAACATTATTTTTAAATCTAATAGGAATAATCTGTTTATTTAATGTTTTTAAATTAAAGTAAATTGTATCAAGTGACCATTTATCTAAAACAATTTTTCCATTGGCAGAAAATCTTTGGGTATTTTTAACAGCACAATTAAATGGCTGAAGAATAATTTCATTTCCTTCTGCAGTAATTGTAATCACATCTGTTGAAAGAGGCTGATCAAATACCGCAGGAACCCGGAATTTAGGAGAAACAATGCTTAACACACCATTAATATCTGGTTCATCCAGAGAACCTCCCAGTTTAAGTTCCCCTTCCAGCATACCAGAATCCAGTTTGAACATATCTTCAAGATTCAAATATGATAAAAGCTGTTTTAAATCAACTTTTATTCTGGATAAATTTCCATCTAGATGTGTTAATGAAATAATTCCGCCAACATCAAAACTAACAATTCCGAATGAATCAAGAGAACCAAAAATTTCCCCAGTTTCAGGAATATAGGTTCCAACAAGACCAAGATTATCAGAAGAGAAAATAGAAATAAAATCTGGAGAATAATTCATAGAAAGTTCAAATTGAGCTGGATGTTTTATTAAATTACCAGTAATTTCTCCTGTTGAAAGTGTAACAGTAAAAATATCTGGAATAAACTGAGATTCATTGTAGAAGGAATCATAAATTTTTAGGGACAACGGCATTTCTAAATCTTTTGATTTTCCCCCCATAAAGAATAAGGAATTACACTGGCCTTCAAATTTTTCTAAATCTATTTCCCCATTCAAATTTGAAAATCCCCATGTAGGATAGCCAACAGAGGCATTTATAATAGAAAGTAATCTATCTTCTAAAAGAATATCGCCTTTTGCAGTTAAGGAAGAACTTCCAAAGAAAAGTGAAATATTATTTATAGCCACAGCAGCATATGGATGTTCTAAAGTTCCTGTTAATGAAAGTGAACCTGTAAGTGTATTGTTACTGTTTTTTACAGGTGTAAACCTGCTTATTGCAAAATTATTTATATCAACATTTGCATTTAAATACATATTTTTCATTAATGTTTCAACATTTAAGGGAAGTCCATCCGGATTGCTGGCAGAAATATCAACAGCAATTTTTTCTTTTGTTGAATCATTTAAAACAATCATATTTATGGCGGCTGAATTGAAAATTCCATCATTTATGTTAACTTTAATGTCTGCAGAGCCATCCAAAACAGAGTATTTATCTGAATATATAATTGATGAAAGCTGTGCACCATATTTTGTTCCAGAACCGACAAGGGTAATTTTAGGAGAAATTGAGGCATTAATATCATATTTTTCTACTTCAAGTTTTGCTACCTGAATTTGTGGACCAGATTCTGAATTGTATTCAAATAAAGCATCAGTAGATAAAATAAAAGAATTTGTATTTATCATAAAAGGCAAGCTGGCGATTGATAATGTACCATCAATTTTATCTTTGTTAAAATTAACAAAAGCGTCTATTCCATAATCCCCACTTATGGAAACTCGGTTACTATCAATATTTCCAGTAAGATGATAAGGAATTGAAGCGGCAATTAATTCTACATCAAAGAACATATCATTTGTTTCAGGAGCAATATCTAGTGAGCCAGTCAGATTTACTGCATAGCTGCCAAAAATTAAATCAAAGCGATTTAATTGAACAGACTGTTCATTACCATTTGCTGAAGCAAAAATATACTGATTATCTTCCTGCACATTGGCAAAAATGACATAAGGAACATTGTATGAGATTGACTTTAAATCTGATGAAACATACATATCACCTGAGAATACATATGGTTGTGTAAAATCTATTGCCCCTTCCAATGAGTCACGAATACTTTGGGGAACAACCTCCTGAACATATTCCAAAATACTTTGAATAGAAAGACTATTTAAAGAAACATTTGCCTGAGCATAATTTGATGACATAAGATAACTGCCATCAATTTCAATTTTTCCCATTAATGCGTGAAGATCATTTGCATTTTCATCATTTTCAGGTTCTTCCAGAGTTTTAAAATCAGAAACTTCAAATTCAAAGTCTATTGAGTCAGTTTGAGGAATAACCTTTGACTCAATACCCGTTAATGTTTTATTACCAATATTTACTTCTGGTGAAAAAATCATAAAACCTTTGGACAAAGGATTTACATAAACTTTTGATTTGACAGAATTTCCGTTTGGAAGTGAAAATCTTTGAATATCAAAAACGCCGTCCAGTTTTAAGCCGCTGTAAATAAAATCAAAATTTGACTTTACATCACAAAGAGAACCATTTGCATTTAATTTATTTACCATAAGGTGATTAAAATCACCATAAACATCATAATTTACATTTAATCCCTTTGGAACATATTTATTTGGAACATATACATAACCATTTGAATCATATACCATCTTATCCTCTGGTATTCTGTATTCCATAGAAGCATCAACAGAAAGTCTAAAATCTTTTACCATTTCTTCCAACTGTTTATCTTTTGTAGAAAAAACTGTCATTGGAGCAAGATTGTCTGTTTTGAAACCTGCTCTGGTAAACATTTCCTTAAAATTGTACATTCCCCAAATATATAAAGGATTTACAGTTTGAATTGAATGAGCTTCTACTTCATAATTTTTATATGATGCCAGCAAATTCTGTTTTGAAATTTTGTAACCGTATACATCAAAATTTGAAGCGGTAATTTTTGCAGTTGAATCATCAAGCTTGTGAGTTACAGAACCAGCTACAAAAATATCACCATCAACATTTAAATTAATAGCCTTTACAAGTAATTCCATTCTACCTTGCACTAAAACATCAATTAGTTCTTTATTTTTAAAATTAGAGAGAGAGACTTCATCAACAAAATAGGTAGAATCAATATGAGTATTATTATAAATAAGAGTTAAATCACGAATTTTACAATCTGCTGGAATAAAATCTGCAATAGGTTTAAAATCAAAAACAAATTCTTCTTGCAGCTGGCTATCCTGGATTTTTTCAGCTGGTTCTTCCTCTGGATTTTTACTATTATCTATAGCTTCAAAAATAATATCCAGAAGTCTGCCCAGGTCAACTTTAATGCCATCAATTTTTACAGTTTTGACAATATCAGAATACTTTCCACCAATAGCATTAAAAAGCTTATAATTCACATCAAGTTCTTCAATTACAACTACTTCATCCAGATTTCTATCCACACATTTAATATCAGAAATTTTGAAAGAAGCAAGGATTGATGGTGAAAAAGTCTTATAAGAAACGCTAACACCAGCTTTTTCATAAAGGATTTGGTTTAATTGCCGGGCATAATCACTTACAATTGATTCAAGCTTATTATTTAAAGGGCGCAATAATACTAATGCTAAAACAATGAGAATAATTGAGATGATTGAACATATTTTTGCACCACGACTTAACTTAATCATTTTTACAAACTAAAGATTAAAATGTGTATAAAATGGGCATTTTAATCTTTTCTATTATAGCAGAATTTTTATATAATGACATTATGATACTTAATAATTTTATTGTATTTGAAGGAATTGATGGCAGCGGAACATCAACACAATTAAAACTTTTAAAACAGAACAATCCCGATTTTGAAATTACAGCCGAACCTACATCAACAGAAACCGGAAAATTTTTACGACGAATGTTAGGTGGAGAATTTAAGGTTGATGAAAAAACAAATGCCTATCTTTTTGCAGCAGACAGATGCCAGCATTTATACGGTGAAGGTGGAATTATTGAACTGACAAAAAAAGGGAAAATTGTTGTAAGTGACAGATACTTCTTTTCAAGCATGGCCTATCAGTCGGCTACTTGCGGTATAGAATTACCAGCTTTGTTAAATTCCCCCTTTCCACTTCCACAAATTTTATTTTATTTTGTTATTGACCCTGAAATTTCTTTGAGTCGTGTTAATTCGAGAAATGAAAAAAAAGAAATTTACGAAAAAATTGAACTTCAGAGAAAAATTGCAGATATGTATGAAAAAGTTATTTCTTCCTACGAAAAAGATTCTGAAAATAATCACATGAAAGTCGTTAGAATTGATGCTACAAAATCAATTGAAGAAATTGAGCATATTATAAACGAAACTATTAAAAACGAAATCAAATAACATAGTTTTATATTGGAACATTAAACTAAAACTTTTTTATTCCGATAATATAATTGTGAAAAAATCAATTTTAGTTTTGTTTTTTATTCTTCTCTTCTCTGCTCTTCCCCTTAATCGTGCTGAAGCATATATGATTAGTTTTAAGGAAGAGTATTATAAGCTTTACCACATTCACTATCAGCAATATCCAGATGATTGTATGGAAAATATTTACTGGCTGGAAAAAGCTGTAAAAGCAGATTTTTGCAATCCTCAATATTTAGATTTTAAGGTTACTACGGAAAAGCAATGGGAAAAATATAGATATTTATTCCAGATGCATATTAATTTGAAGCTCATTGAACAGCATCTTAGATTAGGAAGAACCTTTGATAAAAAAGAAATATATTTTTACGACGCACCCCACAAGGATGAATATTTAAGAAATTTGGAAAAATGTCTTTCTTTCTACCAGGCAGGTTTGTACTATTGGCAGGAAGCAAAGCTTTGGTGTGAAAAAGCAAATACGGCAGATTTTAAATTTCTTTTTATAACTGAAAAACAAGCCTGGGAAGATGAAAGAGAAAGAATTTCTACAGGTAAACTTGATTATGAAAAAATCTTAAATCGTGAAATAAAACGCGTAGAAAAAAACATAGAACAACTTAACCAAATGTCTGAAAAGTATTAATATAGACCCATGAGTGATAATTCATTTTGCATTTCTTATCCACAAGTTTATCTTTCTACAGATAAATCACAAATCAATTTTATGACAGGTACACCAGATTTAGTTTCTATCTTTAAGCCTGGTGAAAATAATTCTGAAAGAAGATTCTTTGTTACAGATGCTACTGTTGCTTCACTGCCATGTATGCTTCCTTTTATTTCTAAATTTGAAGATGATAAATGTGGTAATGATTGCCTTATAATCTTAGGTTCCGGAGAGCCTTATAAAACTATTGATAGTGTTTTAAGAATAGTTACAGGTGCAATAGAAGCTGATTTTTCCAGAAATGATGTTTTTGTGGGAATTGGCGGCGGAGTTATATGTGATATTACAGCTTTTGCGGCTTCAATTTTTAAAAGAGGTGCAAATGTTGAGTTTGTTCCAACTACACTTTTAGCTATGGTTGATGCATCTATTGGTGGTAAAACTGGATGCGATTTTGCAAATTATAAAAATATGATTGGTGCTTTTTATCCTGCCCGTCAGCTTTATTACTGGCCAGAATTTATTCAATCTCTTCCTGAAAATCAGTTTAATTCAGGTTTGGCTGAAGCATTTAAAACAGGAATTTTATTTGATACAGAACTTTTTGATTTGTTTGAAAAATCTTCTGAAAAAATTCTTTCAAGAGAAAGTGAAATTCTTGATATTATTATTAAAAAATGTGTTGCGGCAAAAGCTAAAATTGTTGAAGAAGATTTTACTGAAAAAGGCATTCGCTGTTATTTAAATCTTGGTCATACATATGGTCATGCATTTGAAACATTAGCTGGATTGGGAGCTGTAACTCATGGACAGGCTGTGGCCTGGGGAATTGGAAGAGCCGTTTCTTTAAGTCATATTAAAGGGTACTGTTTAGAATCTTTTAAAAATCGTATTTTGGATACAATGAAGCTTTATAACTGGGAAATTTCTGCCCTCCCTTCTGCAATTAAAGGCGGTGCAATTGGAGAAAGATTCCTGACTGTAATGCATAAAGATAAAAAGAACATGTCTAGCTCTGTAAAAATTATTATGCCAAAAGCAATTTGTGATATTGTTTCAGAAGAAGTTTCTGATTCAGATATTCTACTTTCATTAAAAGATAATTAATTATGACAAATATTGATCATTATTTTGATTGGGCTGGAACAAGTCCTTCCGATGAAGATATTCTTACAAGTTCATTGCAGGAAACTTTGAAAAACTGGGGAAATCCTTCTAGTTCCCATCAGATTGGAAAAGACGCAAAAAGTATTTTGGAAAATGCAAGAAATGTAGCTGCAAAAGCCATGGGGGTTTCTCCCCAGACTATCTATTTTACATCTGGTGGAACAGAAAGCGATCAGATTCCTTTACTTGCACTTTTAGCAAAACCAGCAAAGGGAACAGTATTATTTAGTTCAATTGAACACCCTGCTGTTAGAGAACAGGCCCTTGCTCTTAAAAACTGCGGCTGGAATGTAGTTTCCATACCTTCTGATAAAAATGGAATTATTACCCCCCAGGCTGTTTTAGATACATTAACTTCTGATACAATGCTGGTTTGCGTAATGGCTGTAAACAATGAAACTGGAGCCATTCAACCAATTTATGAAATTGCAGATGCTATTACCAAATGGGCAGATGGCAAAAGAAAACCAAAATTTCATGTTGATTGTGTTCAGGCGGCAGGAAAAATTCCATTAAAACTAGCTGGCTCAGGTATTGATTCTGCAGCCTTTAGTTCACATAAAATCTGCGGTCCAAGAGGGATTGGCATTCTATATCTTAAAAATTCCATGGAAGTTTTTTTAAGAGGAGGCGGTCAGGAAAATGGCATTAGAAGTGGAACTGAAAATGTTTTTGGTGCCCTTGCATTTTCAAAAGCTCTGGAGCGATATTACAACTGCCAGCATTATGATACACAAAAAAAAATAACATATGATTTTATTGCAAATCTGACTTCTCTTCCTAATTGCACTATTATTCCACCTGGAAGAATTGAAAACCCGGATTTGTATTCTCCATATGTAGTTCAAGCGGCTTTTAAAAATATTCCTGGCAACGTAATGGTTAGAGCCTTAGATTCAAAAGGATTTTCCATTTCAACAGGAAGCGCCTGTTCCACTAAAAAAAACAACAGACCTGTTCTTGAAGCTATGAAGGTTTCAGTTGACTTAAGAGAAACTTCTGTACGATTTAGTTTCGGTCCTAAGACAACAGCAAATGGTGTAAAAGAGCTTTTTGAAGCTGTAAAAGACGTTTATAAACAATTTAATAACCTTGAAAAATAACACTTTATGTGATAATTTTTCTTATACAATATAGGAGCAAACACATGGGAGCACGTGGCGAACTTTTCACAACTCAAGTTTATTTAGACAACAGATGTTATTTCTTTAATGTAAAAGAAAATAGAACTGGTGATGTATTCTTGCAGATTGTTGAAAGTAAAAATAGGGATGGCGGAGAAGCTGATAGACATCAGATTGCTATTTTTTCAGAAGATATGCAGAAATTTCTCCAGGGGATGGAAAAAACTCTCGATTTTATTGAAAAAGACAGAAAAGCAAAACAAAAAGCCGCAAGAGAAAAGAAAGCTGCAAAAGAAGCTAAATATAGTGCAGGCAAAAAAGTTTACCGTACAAAGAAAAACGGAGAAACTAAAAAAGCTGATGATGGCGTAAAAAGAACTGGAAGAATCCACGTTGTTTCAAAAAAGCCAGCAGAAACACCTTCTAACTAAGAAGTTTAATATTTAAAGCTTAATCTTTGAATTGGAGATGGTCCTAATTTGTGACAAATCTCTTTGTGATCCCGGGTTGGATATCCTTTATGCTTTGCGTATCCATAACCGGGATATTTTTTGTCCATTTCAACCATAATGCGGTCTCGACATGTTTTTGCAAGAATTGAAGCGGCCATTACACATGGATATTTACCGTCGGCTTTTGGTTCCCATTTAATTTCAATGGCCACATCAGGGCAGCGAGTGCCGTCTGTAATTCCATTTAAAATATAATCATTGATATTTTGACCTTTAAGCCATTGGGGTAGCATTTTAGTAAGATTTTCAAAGGCAATTTTCATTGCAAGCATACTAGCTTCAAGAATATTTATTTCATCAATTTTTTCATGATCCACAAGACCTATTCCCCAGCAAGCTTTTTCTTTAATGATTTTTTCTGCCGCTTCCCTTTTTTTTTCAGATAGTTTTTTAGAATCATTAAGAATTTCATTGGGAAAATCATCTGGTAGAATAACCGCTGCGGCACTTACAGGTCCTGCTAAAGGTCCTCTTCCCGCTTCATCAAAACCAACAAGCAATAATTTAGAAACCATAATCTTCGTTTTCTTTTATCTCCAGCAAGCATTTATTATCAGAATAGATTGCAACAGAATTATTTTTATTTGTTAAATCAGATTTAAAGTCATTATCAAGAATTTCTCCATTTACATTAAATAATTCAAATATGCGACCAATTTGACCAGTTACTTTGAATGAATTTTTTCTTGCTTTTACATCACCTTTATTTACAGAAAAAATAACAGCCGTATTTGAAGTAGCATTGATAATGGAATCTGTTGCAATAATATTAGTATTTGTTCCAGAGATTACAGAGGCATATTTTGCAGAACTAATAGCAATAATACTATCTTTTATGTTTACAGAAGAATTAAAACAAGAAATAAAACTTCCATTTTTAGCAAAAATGGCACCTACCTGACAATTAAATAAATCTAAAACTCCATTTTCAACCTTAAACAAAGAAGTATTTTTATCGCTGGCAGTTGAATTTTCCTGAAGAATAACAAAATCCTTTAAAACAAGACTAGAAGATTTAATTTCAATTGTGCTGTCTTTTGAAAAAATTAATTCTCCGTCTTCCTGATTAATAAAACTACAATTTGATAAGATTGAGTTTTTACCAGAAGGAATATGCATTGGACCTTTAATCATTAATCTTGCATAGCGGCCTTTATTAATAACATCGAAACATTCTTTAAAAGAGTTATATGGTCTTTCTGCTGTACCATCTGGCTTATCAGTAATCTGATTTTCACAGTAGTAGAAATTATATTTATCAATTATTACGTTATAGAAAACTTCCTGACTTTTATTTTCGCCATTTACAGAATAAGCTTTTACAGAATAATACCATACACCTTCACCTTCTGATTTAAAATCTAAATATACAGAAGAAGTGTCTGCTTTTTTATAATCACCCATTTGTACATCAGAAAAAATTGCACTGTCGGAATTATAAGATTCACTATTATCAGTAATTAAATATGGTTCGCTAATAGAATAATATAAAACATCATCTGATTTGCAGGAAAGCTGAACTATTACGTCTTCTCTAGAATAAAAGCCTTTGCTATTTGAAGCAATTACAGGAGGTTTTGGTGGCCGCTTATTTAAAACATAATCAGTTTCTAATTCCCCCTGAAAAACAGAATTATAGAATATTCCAACCTTTAATTTTCCAGAAATAGAATCGCCATAAAAAGTATCAAGATCTAAATCATAGAACAATTCCTGATATTCATTTTCTGGCTGAGAAAGAATACTCATTTTATATTCATTATTTCCATCTAATTTTAAGGTAATACTTCCATCCGAATTAATCTGCTTTTGCAATTCAGGTTTTGCTGGAAGTTCAAAATATTCAATAGGATTTCCTATTTCGTATGAAAGACTTTGCCAGTAAATTGTATGAGGAACAGAACGATCAATTTTCCAGGAGTTTTTTGGTAACTCCCAATAATTATCATCTAATCTAAAAAGTAAGTCGTTATCATTAAAAACAATGGTATTCCAATCTATAATTTCAAAAGGAACATGGTATTTGCTGTAGCTTCCATAATTTTGTGGAAAAACTTTAATAACAAAGCGCCATTTTAATTTTTTAGCAGGATCATAAATTTCACAAGGCAAAGTACGTGAAAAAACTGAATCCTGGGACATGTAAATATCTTCCCCAGGAATATAATATTCACTTCCAAGTCCAATTGCATAATTTAAATCATAAGGAATAGAAATTGTTGAACCGGCAGTATAATTAATAATACCAGAATCAAAAAAAGTGTTTATAAATGAATAATATTTTTCATTTTCAGCTTTATTTAACTCTACTGAATATTTAATGATTTTTTCTTCGTTTCCAGTTGCCTTTTGTATTCTAAGAGTAACATCACCTGTTAAATCAATTAGAACCGGACCATCATATGCAAAACCTGAAGTTTTAGGATCTTCTCCATTTAATGAATAAAAATACTCAGCTTTATCTTCGGTATCTATAACCAGCATCTGTTTATTAGACCATTTTCCTTCTGCAGGACTTATGATATTAATCTGAGCATAGGCTCCATTGAGAAAAACTAAAAATAAAACAAAAAATGCAAGTATAGATTTTTTCATACATCACCTGTTATAAACCTAAATATGGATCCAGAACATCTTTTAATTCAGGATCTACATCATAGTAATATTTTTGAAGCTCATCTTTTGTAAGTCCAACCAGTTCATGACTCATATAATGAATCCAACGATTTTCTTCTGGCTTAGTGATAACAAATTTTCTGCTGTAGTAATCTGGTTGAATTGGAAGCTGTTCTTTCTGATATGTAAAATACTTGTAATCATGAACAACAACTTTAATATCTTCTCTTGGTAATCCTCTTGAATTCATAAGAGTTTCAACTAAACTATTAATAGTACGTCCAGAATCAAAAATATCATCAATTAACAAAATCTTATCACCGGGACGAAGATTTTCTGGAGGATAGGTCCAGCCGTCAATAAACACTTTAGTATGTTGTGCAATATCAGAATAAGAACGAGCGACGACACCAGCATATAAAACAGGATGGAATTTTTCTACCTTACTTAAAATCTTAAAATATTCACTAATGACGTTTGCCATATATGCACCGCCTCTTAATGAACAATATATTACATCAGGAATAAAACCATCTTTATAAATCTGACTTGCCAGTTTTAATGCATCATTTCTTACTATTTCATATGGAAGGAATTCTTTTATCATTTTATACCTCTTTTTTGTAAAATACTATTATATCCTAAATAGACATAATTTACAAAAAATAATTTTACGCTCCAAAATTATCTTTATCATAATTCAAATCTTTTTCAGTTATTATAAAATCACACAATTTTTTTAGTTTTTCTAAATCATGGCTTACTATTATGGCTGAAAAATCTTTGGTTTCTTTTTCATGTATTAATAAATCAATAATTTTAGCAGCATTATTTTTATCTTGAGAAGCAAAAGGTTCATCCAACAACATTAATTTTTGATTTGAAGCAAATGCCCTTGCAATACAAACCCGTTGCCGCTCTCCACCACTAAGATTTTTTACCTTTTTTTTAGAAATTGAATCTAGCCCTAAGAGTTGAATCCATTTTCTACACAAATCCTGTTTTTTTTCTTTAATTTCAATGGAATTCAGAGTCATAAAAATATTTTTTTCCACATCCCTGCTTTCGATTAAAACAGGTTTTTGAAATACATAGGAAACCGGCGTATTATTTATAATATTTCCCTTTACCTCAAACTCCTTAGAAATAGAACAACCGGCTATTAAATTTAATAAAGTTGTTTTTCCACTTCCATTTGGACTATATATGCCCATAATCTGCTTTTCATATAGCTGAAGCCTTTTTATTTTGAGTAAACTTCTTTGTTTAATATTTACAGATAAATTCTGAATTTCAAGAATTAGTTTTTCCATTTTCTTCTTAAAACTCCTTTTACTGTAGCTTCAATTAGCCAGCTAAAAAATACAAATAAAATTGTAATTGCAAAAACACTGGCAGTTTCTAAATGAATCTGATTTTTTTGTAAAACAGAACCTAATCCATTTTTAGGTAAACATAAAACTTCACCGGCAACAACAACCTTCCAGCATAATCCATAGACGGAAATCATAGCTGCTTTAATATTATTTTTGCAGGCAGGCAACTGAATATAAATCAATTTTTGTACTGAAGAAAAATTATATATTTTTGCCATATTCATTAAAGATGGATCTACATTATCAAAACCATGAAAATAGGATGTAACTATAATTGGCAAATTCATTAAAATGCTGATGAATACAGGAAGTGTTCTTGATGAAAGTAAATATATACTGATTAATATAATTGCAATTACAGGAGTAGAACGTATAACAGCTAATGGAAATGCCATAAACTCTCTGAAAAAACTGTTTTTTCCCCCGGCAATACCCAAAATGGAGCCAAGGAAAAAAGAAATTAAAAATGAAAAAAAGCAGCGGATTAAGGTTGTGAAAAAATTATTCCAAAATTGTTTTGTAAATAAAAGTTCTTTACATTTTATAAAAACAGAAGCTGGTGATGGAAAAATCAGTTCTGAATGGATGATTGTGGAAAGAGCGAGCCATGTGAGTAAAAGAGCGAGGAATGATAAAAAATATGGAAAAATTTTCAGTGGAGATTTATTCATTTTTGTAATAAAAATCATCTTCTGGTAATTTACCATTAAGGAAAGTATTGTCTTCTTCTATAAATAATTGTAACAAAGATTCAATAATCAATTTTCCCTTAACAGCAGGAATAAAAACATAATTTGACTTTGGAATGGATTTTTCTACAACATTCTTTTTTAATCCAAAATTATATTTTTCACATAATTGTCCCGCATCAGAAGGATTGTCTAAGGTCCAGCTTAAGGCACTTTTATATTGTTCCAAAAATATTTTTAATAAATCAGGATTTTCTTCTGCAAAGTCAGAGCGGACAACCATTACTGTTAATGGGTAATTTTGTGGAAAATATTTTAAGAAATAATCTTTTTGCAAATCTATAATATTGATTTTATTTTTTGATTTTTCAGAGGCAATTGTAATAAAAGGTTCTGGCACTATTGCATAGTCAATTTTACCGGCAAGTAATTCTGGAACAATCTGATTTGTAGGAAGGGAAAAATCTAGAAAAATTCCTTTTTCATCATTAAGCACAATTCCTTCTTTTTCAAGAATATATTTTGTAATATATTCAGGAGTTGCCCCAAGTCCTGCAACGAAAACTGTTTTTCCTTTTAAATCTTTTAATGATTTTATATTTTTATTTTTAGTGATTAAGGCAAGATTGCCTTCGCCTGTAATTCCACAGCAAATAATTTTGTGATTTGTTGAATCATATACTTTTGCGGCTACATTCACAGGCATAAAACCAATATCTATCTCTTTTTTAATCATTTTTGGAAGAAGTTCCTGGGGAGTTGCAAACATTTCATATTCAACTTCAGTTTCACCAATTTTATGTAAGTTTTCATTTAATTGTGCACAAGGAATACAACTAGGTCCGTTTAACAAACCTATATTTATAGATTGAGAAAAGACATTAATACTGTATAAAATACATAATAATGATAAAACATTTTTCTTCATAAAAAATCTCTATCTTGCAATGATTGCTTCTTTTTTAACAGCAACAGCCTGCTTATTTACCAATTTAATAATCAAATGATTACTTTTTCCACATTCAATGCTAACTTCATCAAAAAATTTTCCCTGATTTGCAAGAATTTCCATTGCTAAAGGGTCTTCAATTTCTTTTCTGATTAATCTTCGCATTGGCCGTGCTCCCATAGAAGGATTATAACCATGTTCAATAAGATATTCCTTTGCTTTTGGTTTTAAGGAAATTGTAAGATTTTTATCCTTTAATCTTTCTGCCAAATCTGCAATCTGAATATCAAGAATTTTTGAAACCTCTTTTTTCGAAAGAGCATCAAAGACAATTACATCATCAATACGATTAATTAATTCAGGACTTAAAAGTTTTTTCATTTCATTTAAAGCACTAGATTTAATTTCTTCGTATGGTAAAACAGCATCTGAACCGGCTAACCCAAAACCAACTCGTCCCGCATTTGTAATCTGTCTTGCACCTGCATTACTTGTCATAATTACAACAGTATTTCTAAAGTTTACAGTATGACCAAGATTATCGCTTAATTCACCTTCTTCCAATAACTGCAAAAGCAAATTAAAAATATCAGGATGAGCTTTTTCAATTTCATCAAGAAGAATAACCGAATATGGTTTATGTCTAACCTTTTCAGTTAAAACGCCACCTTCTTCATAACCCACATATCCTGGAGGTGCCCCAATTAAACGGCTGGCCGTATGTTTTTCCATATAATCAGACATATCAATGCGAATTAATGCATCTTCTGAACCAAAAAGATAGTTTGCCAAAGCTTTTGCAAGCTGAGTCTTTCCAACTCCTGTAGGTCCTAAGAAAATAAAGGAACCTAAAGGATGTTTTGGTGATGAAATTCCTGCTCGACTTCTTCTAATTGCACCAGAAATAACACTTACTGCATTTTCCTGACCAATTACAGTATGGTGGAGTTCGTCTTCCATATGAACAATTCTTAAAGTTTCTGATTCACTCATCTGTTCAACAGGAATACCAGTCATTTCACTAATTATATTTTCAATATCTTTTCTTGTTACAACTTTTGTAGGATTTCCACTGTTTTTTTCCCACAAATCGGTATACAAATTTAATTTGCGTTTTAATTCTATAACTTTATCACGAACCACTGCCGCCTGTTCATAATCCTGATTCTGAATAAGTTTATACTTTTCTTCTTCCAGCTCAAGTTTTCTTTTTTCCAGTTCTCCAAGCTCAGAGGGTTTTTCCTGCTCAAGAATTTTTTTTGCAGCACCAGCTTCATCCATAATATCTATAGCTTTATCTGGCAAAACTTTTTCAGGAATATATCTTTTTGAAAGTTTAATAACACTTGGAATAACATCCTGGGCATAAATTACATTATGATACTGTTCATAACGTTCTTTAATTCCTTCAAGAATCTTTGCAGTTTCATCTTCTCCAGGTTCTTCAACTTTTACAACCTGGAATCTTCTTTCCAATGCCAAATCTTTTTCAATATGTTTTGTATATTCTTTTGTTGTAGTTGCACCAATAATCTGAATTTCACCCCGGGAAAGGGCAGGTTTCATAATATTTGAAGCGTCCATTGTTCCTTCATTTCCACCGGCCCCTATAATTGTATGTAATTCATCAATAAATAAAATTACATCCTTATTTTCATGAAGTTCATCCAGAAGCTTTTTCATTCTCTCTTCAAACTCACCCCGATATTTAGTTCCTGCAACAACAGCTGTTAAATCTAATGATAAAACCCTTTTTTTCAACAAATCAAAAGGAACATTACCTGCAACTATTCTTTGAGCAAGGCCTTCTACAATTGCAGTTTTACCAACACCAGGTTCCCCTGTTAAAACAGGATTATTTTTTGTTCGTCTTGATAAAATCTGAATTAATCTGTGAATTTCTTTTTCACGGCCAACAACACAATCAAGTTTATTTTCACCAGCCATTTTTGTAAGATCTCGAGAGTAGGCATCTAATGCTGGAGTTTTATTTACAGTTTTTGATTTATCCTGTGGAGTTTTAATTTTCTTTTCATCAAAAACCGAAAAAATTGTTTGGGAAGTTTCATTATCCAACAAACTTTTAAATACATTTGCAACTAAAGAATCTGCTTTATCTGAATTCATAGAAGAATTTTTGACTTCCTGTAATTCCATAACAATGAATCGAGCATCCATAATTGTATAATCAGCACCTGCAAAAAACCTTGCAGTAATACTGCCCTCTTCTCTTATTGCTGCCAGAAGAAGATGTTCTGTACCAATGTAATCATTATGTAAAGCATTAGATTCAATATCTGCAATATCCATCATCTGTTTATAACGACGACTTGGCATTATAGAATCTAGAGTTGGTGTTTTAGGTTCGGAATCAAAAAATTTTTCAATAAACGACTGTAGTTCTTTAGGTTCCAAAATAAGTTTTGGAAAAACATTATATGCAATTCCTTCATGAGATTTTAAGATTGCCAAAATTATATGCTCTGGTAAAAGCTGTTTACTTCCTAATTTTCTAGCTTCATCCTGGGCATAAATTGTAACAATCTGCTTTGCTCTGGGAGAAAAATTTTTCATAATAACTCCAAAATGGAAAATCTGACATTATATTATCGGTAAGAAAAGACTGATTCGACACTGGAATTAATTTAAATTAAAGAAAAAAACAAACAAACTACACACAGCGTCTTAGAGTAAAAGTACTACCGCTACAACGTGCCTACGAAGTTGCTCGCTGAAGCTGTTTGGAAGTTATCCATCTCGCTGCGCTCGTCAGCTTCAGAGGCACTTCGTAGTCCCGTTTT
>JAHAZJ010000223.1 GCA_018385315.1 Treponema sp.
AAAAAACGGGTTATCCTTTGCTTTCTTCTCGCAGTATTAAGGGTGAGTTTGGAACTGGTCACAATGCATATGTGATTGATGAAGATGGTGAAGTTTGGAATACATATCATGCCAGACCTGGAACTCAAGCTCCGCGTTCAAGTGGAATAAGACGTGTTCATTTTGATGTAGATGGGGAACCAGTTCTTGATTTGACAGAGGAAAATGATGTTCTAAAAGAATTTAGAAAGGTTGAACTTGAGGTAGAGATTCAGTAACCATATTTCTAACTATTATTTCCCTCATAGTTTTTAAGTTTTTTGTATTCATCTAGAGTCATTGGTTTTTCAAGAAGCTGCTGTTCCGGCTCTTTTGGGAAATGGCCGCCTTTTAAAAAAGCTTCCGGCTCCATAAAAAGCCAGGCAGGACCCCAGGTTGCATCAAGAAAATAATCTTCACCATTAATCTGTACAATGTTCCAGGCATGTCCTACTGCAAACATCATATCTTTAGGATTGGAAATTACATCACATTTAATTCCCAGTCTGTAACAGAAATACTGCATAAGTCTTGAATAACCTTCACAAACACAGATACCTTTTTCGAGAACAGTTTTCCAATCCTGTCCTGGCCAGATATATCCATCTTTTTTAAATTCTTCATTTAGATTCTTTGAATAAAGCTCGTAATCTTCACCAACTCCTTTTTTTGCTTTGTCAATCAATTCAAGATCTTTTTGGTAAGCTGCATAATCATAAGTCAAAATTTCCTGCTCAATATCAAATACCATTTTGATTTTTTCAAAATCATTTTCAGCTACACTATTGATATAGGCAACAACTTTTTCTACATATTCCTTCGGATTCGTTTTCTGAAGCTTTACTATATCCTCAGGCATGGCAGAGCAGTTTTTTCCAATTTTATCAGAAGTTCTTCTCATTGCTCCATAAAAATTTGCCATTCCCCTATCTTTTGGAATAACGTAAGGATGAGGTTGAAGATATACAATCCAGTCAGACAGTTCTTTAAGGTGAGCGGACATTTCTGCAAGATGCTTTTCGGGATCCTTCCATTCTTTTATATCTTCTTTGAGTGCATTATACCAAATTCTAATGTTGTTGTTTTGGATAACATAAGAATTATCAAAAAGAATACTGCACCACCAGATTCGTAAATCTATCCATCTTGAAAAATAATCAGTGTATTGTTCTGCGGTTTTGAATGATTTAAAGAAATCTGGATAATCCCACCAGTATGGTGTATTGTATGTTTTATCTTTGTTATGAAGAAGCAGTTCTGTCCATTCTGTTCTTTTTTGTATCCATTTATTGAAATTGTCAGCATATGCTGCATAAGTGCTGCATTTTGAAAAACAGTCCGGGAATTCAAACCCCAATGGAAGATTTATGAGATTTTCATGATTCTGTACAAGATACTTAATCCAGCGTTCTTTTGTTTCCAGAACTTTTGAATGAGCTGCAATATATTCAGAAGGATTTTTTGCTTTTGAAGCACATTCTGGAACTTGAAAGTTCCAGCCTCCAAAATTATAAAGTACATTTTGATTTCTATTTACTAACTGGCAATAGTTAATCTGAAGTTTCAGGATTTTAGCAACAGTTTTATTATATTCATCGTGAGATTTAATTTTGGTTACAATATCAGGTAATTTTGAAAATTGCCAATTCCAGAGTGCTTTATCGCTGCTACAAAGAAATGCTCTCCATTCACTTACATCTTTAATAAGTTCTGCAAAATTTTTTTCACCTGTCAGCTGTTCAATTGTTTTATTGATATCTTCATCATTTGCGGCCCAGATATCTGGCATTACTCCTTCACCTTCCGGACAGGCAATCCATTGATTTTCATTTACAGGTAAAGGATTAAACTGCAGGTCTCCAACTTTATAATTCCATTTTGCATTATAAACGTAAGCTTCTTTTCCGCTGGTATTTTCTCCAAGAGTAATCCATTCATAATAACACTTTTTTTGACTTCCATTAATATAATATGAATTTTTAAGATTATTTTTAATTGAAGTTTCACAATCTGCACCTGTTGTCTGGTCAATAATCAGAATTACCTTTCCCTTGTAATTTGCCTGACACAAGGATTCTCCAAGTTGATATAACTGGCCTCCCCAGCCGTTTTGATTTAACCGGAGGTCAACAATAATTGCTTCTTTTTTTGAAATCTCTTTTATATATGGCTTAAAATAATCTTTTGTAAAAGCACCGGGGAAAAAATAGGCAATTTTCTTTCCCATAAAAGGTCTGTTATAATAACTGATATCCCCCTGGGGATAGCTTGCTGCTTTTGGCTTTTCCCAGACAAAATTTCCTACACGATAAATCTCTTTTCCCTTGCTCGGATAATAAAAAAGCTGGTCTGGCTTATAACCTTTATTCAGAAGTTCCTGAATAGTTCCATATACATTTTCAAAATGAATTGTTTTGTGACGGGCAAAGTTATATCCATTAAAAGAAAGTGTGTTGTCCAGAGGTTTTCCGTCAATAATCATAAAGGGTTCAAGAACTTTATATAAATCTTCTGGTGTCTTTATGTTGTTCAGCATGTTTAAATTAAAACCGCGATTTATAAGTTCTTTATAGCCGGCGTATTCTTTAAGAGCTTTTTTTGCGTCGCCTGCAAGCTGACTTTCTTTTGCAAAAAGATTTGTAAAGAAAAATATAATTAAGAAAAATGTGAGAATTATTTTTTTGTATTTGAATATAATAGTCGTTTTCAATTTATCCACCTCAATAAGTTAAATATTAGTTGAATAGATTTCGAAACAAGTTCGGAATGACATTATTGTTGAATTTTTATTTCAAATAATCAATCACATAATCAAGAATAGCGGCCGATTGTGCTGAAAGAGAAATAACTTTTTTACATTATTTTTAAGTTTTTATTGTATAAAATAAAAAAAGGCTCTTCAAAAAATGAAGAACCTATGTATGCGATTTTATTTATTCTGCTTTTGTAAGAAATAATATATTGTGAGTGCTTCCAGGTTTTTCATCTGTAATGACATAAAGAATATATGAATACGTATTTTCAAGTAATAATAAATCTGCTTGAACTTTATCATCTGTAATATTCGATTTGCTTTTTATGTAACTAACTACTTCATAATCTTTTAAATTAGTTTTCTTTTCATAACCATCTTTTGATGAGTAAGTAGCAAGAAGTTCCCTTATGGCGGTTTTCGAATTTGCTTTTTCCCAGTTTTTATTATAGTCATCTTCTGTAATATTTGTTACATATTCTGTGTTGTAAAATTTACCAGTGTAAGGTTCTGGTTCTGAACAACTTGTAAAAATAGCAACAGACAAAATCATTGCAAGTAAACTTGCGATACTTAAAG
>JAHAZJ010000061.1 GCA_018385315.1 Treponema sp.
ATAATCCGCAGGTTTTCAAAGAAAACTTGGTAAGCTCACGAAGTGAGCGACATAAAGAGCAGGGACTGCTCTGTGCGCGAGTTTTAGTGAGCGAAGCGAACGTTAAGAAACTCGGTAGAGAGCCGTAGGCGAACGCAGGAAAGTAGCACTTTGATTGAAGAAGCGTTAAAAAAACTGTGGACACAGTTTTTAGCTTCATCGAGAAAAGCGTGCTGCTGGCTTTTTTATTTTAAATACATAGTTTATAATAATCCGCAGGTTTTCAAAGAAAACCTGATAAGCTCAAGAAGTGAGTGACATAAAGAGCAAAGACTGCACTTTAATTAGAAGTTTACTTCAAGTTGAAGGTATTTCTACTTATACTGAAGGTGAGCATATGAACAGTATTTATGGTGGTATTTCTGGGACTATGAATGCTGTGGTTGCAATTAAGCTTTATATTTTAAGTAAAGATTATGATAAAGCATATGATATTGTAAAAGATTATATTAACGAAAAAATTCATAGAATTACCATTAATGATTAAAATAAAAAATCAAATATGGCATCTGTAGCTCTGGTTTTTCTTTCTGGTACACCAGTAAATGTTGGTCAGGAATCTTTAGGTATTGTTGTATTGCCTAAAGTAGAAGAAAATAATTAAATTTTTAGTAATTGATCGAAAGTTTCGATTTTTTTTAAGAATGTTTCTGCTGTTCCAAATCCATAACTGGCCCAAATAAATGGAATTTTTGCTTCTTTGCAAGCTTCGCAATCGCCTTGAGTGTCACCAACATATACTGGCGAATTCAAGGCGTTTCTTTTTATAACTAATTTAATGTTATCAGATTTGTTATTACCTGTATTTCCATAGCACTCAAAATCTGTAATGTATTGTGTAATATTATTCTTTTTCATTGTAAGTTCGATATAACCAGACTGACAATTTGAAACAATAAATAATTTATATTTTTTAGATAATTCTTTTATTGTAGAAACTACATTTGGATAAGTAATATTTTTTTTATTTTCTTTAATTGCAATGTGTTCATATTCGCAGCATTTGTTAATTAAATCCTGGCGTTGGGTTTGATCCAAAGGTGAAAAAAGATTTTCTGCAATGATCGACATAGTTTTTCCAAACTGACCTTGTAAAATTTCTGCTGTTACAGGTTTTACTTGAGGATAATTTTCTTTTATTGCTTTGTTCCAGGCTTCTGCAACTACCTGGGTTGTGTTCCAGATGGTGCCGTCAATGTCTAAGATTATTGAATCAAATTGCATTAATGTTTAGTTTTCCTGTGGTTGAATAGTTTGTTTTTCTATTTTTGATTTTTTTTCTGTAAACGCTTTTTTTAATAAAATTGGTACAAGCATAGAAGAAATAATAATAAGAAGAATTACCGATGTGAAATATTTGGAATCGATTAAGTTTGTGCTCAATCCTTTTGTTGCAACAATTAATGCTACTTCGCCACGAACCATCATTCCAAGACCAATTTGAAGAGATTCTCTCCAACTATATCCCATTAGTTTTGAAACGCCACCACAACCAATAATTTTAGAAATACATCCAATGATTACAAATGCAACTGAGAACCATAATAAATCTATTTGCATTCCTGATAGATCTGTTTTTAAGCCGATGCTAGCAAAGAAAATTGGACTGAAAAGCATATAAGCATTTATATCAATTTTTGATTCCATGTAAGAAGCATCGCTTAAACTGCAGAATACAATACCTGCAATATAAGCACCGGTAATATCAGCAATTCCAAAAAATTCTTCTGCACAGAATGCGAATAGCAATGCAAATCCTAATGCATAAATAGGAATGCGTCTTGAATGTGGATGTCTTTTATCGTACCAGCGGAATAATCTGTATAAAATGAATCCAGCAATTATTGCACTAACAAAAAAAGCAACTGTTTTTAATAATATTGTAAGATATCCACCTTTGCCAGAACTAACACCTAAAACAATGGTCAAAACTATAATACCAATTACATCATCAATGATTGCTGCACTAACAATGGTTTGTCCAATATCTGTTTTTAGTTTTCCATATTCTTTTAAGACAGCAACTGTAATACTAACTGATGTAGCTGTAAGAATTGTTCCAACAAATAAACATTTAAAGAATTCAGGAGTACCAAATCCATTAAATCCCAAAAAGAAAAAAGACATTATTGTTCCTAAAAGTAAAGGAACAAATACACCACAACAGGCAATTCCCAAAGCTTTTGGACCTGATTGTATAAGTGATTTTAGATTTGTACTTAAGCCAGCCGAAAACATAATCAAAATGACACCAATTTCGGCCATATATGTTATAAACTGATTTGTTTCTGCGTAAATAATATTTGGTTCGGTACCACCGAAATTATTAAACCAAGGAAGAAATCTTAATAAAAGACCAGCAACAATCATACCTGCTACTTCTGGAATTCCGATTTTTCTGGCGGAAACTCCAAGGTATTTAGCTACTATTAAAATTAGACCAACTGCTAATATAATGTGAAGAACAATTTCGGTATTTGGTAATGCATTCATATTTATCTCTATTTATATATTGAATTGTATTATAGTCATCTTATGATTAAAATCAATATAATGGAAGTTTTTTGAATTTAATAATTATAAGAAATATCTTACTGTGATATTTTAATATTTTGATTTATAATTAGGGTTGCTAATTTGTATTTTTTTGGGGAATTTATGAAAAAACATAGTTTTTTTTCTTTATTGACTTTAACAGTTTTATTCAATTTATTTTTTTCTTGTGCAACAACTATTCATGTTACAGTTGATCGACCGGCAGAAGTAGATTTAGGTAGTGCAAGGTCTATTGCAATTGAGCCCATTGATATTTCAAAAAACTTGAATAGAACAGAAGCTGCTTATGCTAGAGATATTGTAAATTATCTTGAATATAATATTGAAAACGCTTTGATTTCGCGTGGTTATTATAAAATTATTGGAACAAGTGACAGAAGAACACCTGCAGATATTTATCTGGAAGGAGAAATTACTTTACTTGATATAACAGATGAAAAAAATACTGAAAAAATAAAAAATCCGAATTATGGTAAAAATACATCTGGTGGTTCTAAATCAACTTATGAACCTGAATATTTAACCGAAATCACTTATAGACGTAGAGTTCAATTTATTTATACATACCAATATGTTGATGGTTATACAAATCAGATAATAAAAAAGAGAGAAATCTGTAAGGATACAAGCAGTTCCAAAGTTGCTGAGATTAAAATGCTTCCAGAACCATATGACATGGTAAATGATTATTTATATTATGCAGTAGCACAGATAGCAAAAGAAATTCAACCTTATAGTGTAAGTAAATCTTTAACATTGCTTGAAGTAAAAAAAGATGATGATATGGAATATGCAGCAAAATTAGCTGAAAAAGGTTATTACGATGAAAGCTATAATAAATATGTTGAAATTTATAATGCTAGAAATTATTTTGAAGCATATTATAATGCTGCAATTATACTAGAAGCAAAAGGTGATTATTATGGAGCAAGAGATATGATGAAGCAATTGTATCTCCAGACTCTTGATAATAGAGCCCATCGTGCACTTACTGATATTCAAGCTGAAATCGAATATCAGTATCAATTGCAGCAACAAATTAATGAGAGAAATTAAATAGTAAAAGAAAATAAGATATAAAAAGGAATTTAATAAAATGAGTTTTAGAGTAAAGGGAATTTATGGTTCGGGAATGGTATTACAGCAAAAATCTGTAAATCTTATTCGTGGAACTGGTACTATTGGTGAAACTGTAGTTTTGCAATTTAATGGGAAAAAATATAAAGCAAAAGTAAATAAATGCAATGAATGGAAAATAAAATTTAAAACTCCTGCTGCAGGTGGTCCTTTTACATTAAACCTCTCTCATGGCAGTGAATCAATTATTTTTGAGGATGTTTTTGTTGGAGAAGTTTGGTTGCTTTCTGGGCAGTCTAATGCTCAACTTCCAATGGCAAGAATGAGATTTACATATCCTCAGGAATTTCTTCTTCCAAAGAATGATAATATCAGGATGATTACAATTCCAATTTCATATTCATTTGTAGAAAGAAAAGATACTATAGAAAATCCCCAGTGGATGGCAGCTTCACCTGAAACTCTGGGTGACATGTCGGGGACTGGTTATTTTTTTGCTAAGAAGCTGGCAGAAGAATTGGGAATTCCTGTGGGTATTATTAATTCAAGTCAGGGTGGTTCTCCAATAACTTCTTGGATGAGTGAAGAATCACTTAAGAAACTTGGAAAAGAGGATTATCTTAAAAAGCTAGAATTTGTAAAAAATCCTGAAAATGTAAAGGCAAAACTTGCTGCTGTAAATGAAAATCAGACAAAATGGAATGAATTGATTAATTCCAATGATGTTGGTCTAAAAGAGAGATGGGAATCTGTTCCTTTTAATCAGTTAGATGAGGAATGGAAGGTTTGTTCAATTCCAGGAAATTTTGATGAAATTAAAACGGCTGGTGTTATGTGGTTTAAAAAAGAATTTGAACTTTCCAAAGACCAGGCAGCAGCATTTAATGAAAAAAATCCACAGATTTGGATGGGCACAATTATTGATGCAGATAAAGTTTGGGTAAATGGCAGTTATTGTGGTGAAACAGGTTATTGTTATCCACCTAGAAGATATCCAATTGAAAAAGGTGTTTTAAAGGAAGGAAAAAATACTGTAACAGTTAGAGTTCAGAAAAATGGTGGAAATCCTATTGTTTTTTATGATGAAAAGCAATATTGCATTTTCAATGAAGATGCTGTTGTTGTTCCTGTAGCAATCAGAAATGTGGAACAACGAAAAGATTCCAAATTTGATGAAAATAGTTACATTGATTTAAAAGGTCAATGGAAATGTAAAAAAGGTTGTAGCTGTGAAAATGCCCCAGGGGGAATATTTTTTGAATGGGAACCAACTGCTTTATATAATGCTATGTTGTCTCCTTGTATGGATCATACTATTAAAGGTGCATTATGGTATCAGGGAGAATCTAATGCAGGTGGATATGGTGAATATGCAGATTTGTTGGAAGAAATGATTTATTCCTGGAGAAAGGCTTTTGCTTATTCTAAAAAAGATTTTCCTTTTGTTGTTATGCAGCTTCCTAATTGGAGTGATGGAAAACAATTTGATTCTCCAGATGCATTATGCTGGCCTCAACTTCGGGAAGCACAAAGGGATGCTGTAGAAAGTACTAAAAATACTGCGCTTTCAGTAAATATAGATGCAGGTGAATGGAACGATTTACATCCAGAAAAAAAATACACTGGCGGTACAAGAGCAGCTATGCAGGCTTTGAGAATTGCTTATGGATGTAATATTGCAGCCGCCCCACAAGTTCAAACTGTTGATTCTGGTGATGATTCCTGGATTGTTACTTTTGATATAGATGGCAGTAATTTAAGTGCTTATGCAATGAATAATGAATCTGTAGATTTTAATAAACAGTGTAATATTGTTGAAGGATTTACGCTTGTTACAGAAGATAAAAAATTGGTTTCTGTAAAAGGAAAACTTGTATCAAATAAAGAAGTAATGATTTGTAGGGAAGATTTGCCAGCAGAATATAAATCTGCGGTTTTTAAGGAATTGCGATATTTATGGGAAGATAATCCTTTCTATATTAACTTATACAATGGAGAAAAAATTCCTGCTTGTCCTTTTAGAATTATTCTTTAGTATAAGAAAAAAAACATAATATCTAGGTTATTTAAAATACAAAAAGCTGTCCGAAAAAACATTATAAAATTGCTTTCATGGACAGCTTTTTTCTATTATTCTTTACCGTTCCAACAATATGTACACAGTTTGCAATGATCTAAACCTGTACTGTCTAACATATCATCAAGACGATGGAATCTTAGTGAAGTGAAATTTAACTGTTTTCTAATTTCTTCTACCATTTTTGCATATTCTGGTGAATCAGGATCACAGTATTTTGCAAGAACTTCATTTGAAACATTATCACCTTCAAAATCTCGGATTACACGTCTTGTAATTAAATCCATTTCTGATTTTGAACGACTG
>JAHAZJ010000011.1 GCA_018385315.1 Treponema sp.
CCTGCATAATGATACAAATGAAAATTGATGTGGGTATCAATTTAAAATTAAACCATTATCCAGTAAAATCCAGATTTTCCTTCCCTAAGCTCTATTTATTATTTTACCACAAGAAAAAGAAAAAAAATATGTGATGCTTGTAATATTCGTAATTAATTTTTACAGTATATTATAATCGAACTTACCCTTACAACAGTTTTCTTTTTATCATACCCCTTTATTTATTCAACTTAAAGGGTTATGATAAAGAGGTAAGTTAAAGGGGTAAGTAGATGGCATTGCCTATAAGTATTGAAGCATTAATTAAACAACAGATTGTTGAAAACACACGACTTGATTACAAAAGGGACTGGAATCCTGAAGATATAATTCATTCTATTTGTGCTTTTGCAAATGACATTGATAACTGGGGTGGCGGTTATATTATTGTCGGAATTGAAGAAGAAAATGGAATGCCAAAATTTCCAATCACAGGATTAAGCAAAGATTCTCTGGATAAAATGAATAAAGAGCTGCTTCAGTACTGTAACGAAATCAGCCCAAGATATTTACCTGTAGTTGAACAGGTTCAATATGAAGGAAAGGAAATCATTGTAATTTGGTGTCCTGGAGGAGAAGCCCGCCCTTATAAAGCTCCTGATAAAGTCTATACTAAGAAAGGTGAAAGACGGGAATTTGCTTATTACATCAGAAAGATGTCCAATTCAATAAAAGCAAATCAGCTTGAAGAACAAGAACTGATGCTTTTGGCAAATAATGTTCCTTATGATGACAGAGTAAATTATCAGGCGAAGATACCTGATTTAAAATCAAGTCTGATTCAGGAATTCTTGAATGAAGTTGGAAGTGACTTATACGAACCTTCTCTTTCAAAAACAGTAGAAGAAGTTGGAACTGACATGAGAATTATCGGTGGTCCAACCGAATTACGAAAGCCATTGAACGTCGGACTTATGTTCTTCAATGATTCTCCTGACAAGTTCTTTCCATATGCACGGATTGAAGTTGTAGACAAGCCGGATCCAACTGGAGAAGGAATGACAGAAAAGATTTTTACAGGTCCTTTGGACAGACAGCTTAAAGATTCTCTGAGTTATATAAAGAATTACATAATCAAAGAAAAAATCAGCAAAGTTAGCGATTCTGCAGAAGCTATCCGAATTTATAACTATCCTTATGCTGCAGTAGAAGAGGCTTTGTGTAATGCCGTTTATCACAAATCATATCAGATTGGAGAACCAGTAACTGTAATGATTACTCCTGAGAAGATGGAGATTACAAGTTTACCAGGACCTGACAGAACCATAACTGATGAGGATTTAAAAAATAACCATCTGGTTTCTAAGAGATATAGAAACAGGAGAATTGGTGATTTCTTAAAGGAACTTAGACTGATTGAAGGAAGAAACACTGGAATTCCAACAATCTTAAAAGCTCTTAAGAATAATGGTTCTGATGCTCCTGTATTTGAAACTGATGAAGAAAGATCATTCTTTACTATTACTATTCCAGTAAACAAAGAATTTCTATTGCAGAAAAATAAATCCGAAACAGTATCAAAGAAAGATAAAACATCCGTAAAGTCTCGAAGAAAACCTTCTGAAATAAAGCAGCTAATACTTGAAGTATTAACTGAAGAAGTAGCAATTTCAAAGGCAGAACTTGTAGAGAAAATGGGATATGCAAAATTAACAAATTCTGTTTCAAATGCTATTACAGAACTAATAGCAAAAAAGAAGATAAAATATACAGAAGATAAATTAACATCTAAAAATCAAAAACTTACACTTTATAAATAACATTCAGCATTTATGTATGCTGCAATCAGTTTGAAATTTCACACTCTGCAGTAAAATCCAGATTTTCCTTCCCTAATCTCTATATAAAACCAGTCATTTTTCAACGAAAAACAACTGGTTTTAGTACAATTTTAACACCTATCCCTACAAATCACAATTTAGCTTTATAAAATTTTTCAAAATCTGGGCTGGAAAATGATTTTGGAGTTGATTTTAACATAGGATTTGTGGATGGGAATTTTTAGAAAAAATAAAAAATAAAATAAAAAATTCCTAACAAACTAAACACTATCATAAAAATTACACCTAAAAATGATTTTTGCTCAAGAAAACCAACTCTACTACTTTTCATGATATATTTAATATCAAAAAGAAATACTAAGAGTGAACCTACAAAAACTAATAAAGAATAGAATATATCTATTTTATGAAAATCAAATGTCAGGATAGTGTGAATTAGGAACGAAGCAATTCCTATTCCTGATAATATGTAACCTATTTTTTTTATGAATAATCTTGAAATACCTAATATTGTAATAAAAAAAGCTCCCGAAAGTGAAAAGATAATGAAATCATATATTGTATTATTCATCATTTATGGTTCTCCAAAATCAACCCACCAAATATCACCACGTATCATTTTTTGTTAACTCCCTAATTGAACTTAAAGAAGCTTTTTCCATAGTTTTGAACTCTGTAAATGCATCTGAATTTTTTTGAAGGAACTCATTTATTCTATTTGTAATATAGGCATTTTTATCTTTTGTAGAATAAATAGAAGCTAGATATTGAACATAGTGAGTAAGTTCTATAACAGCAGCCTCTGGCAATGAGTTAATTGTCTTTTCTAATACATCGTATGGCATATTCACCTCTATTTAATTCTCCTTGTTATAATATACCACAATTTATGTAATTTTAATGATGAAAATATTTTGCCAGCTCTATCCACAGAACTTCCACCTCATCAAGACTGTATCCCTGTCTATTATTATCTTTGCTTACGTCTGTTTCTGCCAGATTGCTGATAGAACAGACGTTTATCTTCATACATTCTTTCATCAGCTGTCTTAACAATTTCTTCAAAAAGCAGGCGGGTTACATTTT
>JAHAZJ010000013.1 GCA_018385315.1 Treponema sp.
AAAGAGGGGAAAGCCTTCCCCTCACCGCGAGTTTTCGTAGAAAACTCGGTAAGTTCGCCTTTGGCGAACGACCTACCCCTTCTCCTAAGGGGCTAGCCCCTTAAAATCCCCAATATAAATCCCAAGAGTATGCTTCATCTCTTTACGGATTGAAACCGCAGGTTAATGGAGACCTTCTAGGAGTAAATATACGGCAGAGCCAGAGCGAAGTCAAGGGAAAATTTATAGTGTCATCCAACTGAGGTTTTCAGTCTAGTCATTGTTTTCTGCATATTATGGTAACTCTTGCAAATATCCAATTGTTTCAATTCCATTAGATGTTGCATCTCGCTATTTACAAAATCAGAAGAATTGACTTGCCCATTATTCTTCTGGAATGAGCATTTTGATTTTAAGCTTACAGGAAATTTACCGGCAGCCTGGTGTTAGAAAACTAATCAGATAATTTAATGTTATTTTCACGATTATAGTTATTGAAGAATTCTAATATCTTTAGTAAATGATTCAGATTTTCAGAATCATCTTTATTGAAAGTATTCCAATAATTATTTTCATCTTCGTCATCAAAACTTTTCATCCAATGTGTTGCAGCGTTCCCAGAAATTCTAATCTTATGCATAGCAGATGCTAATTGACTGGAAATTAATTTTTCTTTTTGTAATTGATTTATTATTTTCTCTAATGAGAAGTCTTTTTTATCAATAAAACTTTTAACATGTTTTGGAAAAGTGGCTTTTATCTGTAACTCTAAAACTGATCTGAAATCTACCAAAGAAAGCGGCCATTCGGAATCAGCTCTTGAAATTGCAGATAAACAGACATATCTAACAAAATCATCGAGATATACATATTCATAAACTTTTTGGAAAGTATACCATAATAATTCATGAAAAATATTTTTATCAAAAAACTCATCAGCATTTTTATTAGCTGTAAGCCTATCAATTGTATGTTGTGCAACATTTTTCCAGTGTTCTACAGGGAATAAATCTTTTGCTTCTTTATATTTTTTTAATGCTTCATTTTTTTGATTTCTATATTCAAGAGCTTCTGCGTAAGCATATTGAATCATTCCATCTTTTTTTTCAGTTTCATATTTTTTAGATAATGTAGCTAAATATTCATTTCCTTCATTTTCGTCTAATGAATATAATCTGTTAGCTTTTATAGATTTTTTCCAAATATCACGCCAAGTAGACATATAAACCTCACTACTCAATATTATATATCAATTTTTAATTTTAAGTTAACTCTTCTATAAATAAGGTTTAGAAAACATCAGTGCAAATAAGCACTTTTCATGTTATAATAAAAATTCAATAGAAAGCTTTGTAGCTTAAGGGGCATTCGTTTATGACTAAAATAGTATTTGTTACTCTCATGATGGCTGATGACATGCATAAAAGACATTTTCCTGTAGATGGTAATTCCGTAATTGAATATCCAGGAGAAACATATTATGCAATCAACTCTGTCCTGGCCCAGACCTTAAAAAAAGATGATGATGTAAAAATCATTCTTCTTGAAACAAATGCTGGCGAAAAAGCCGGAAAGAAAAATGCAGAACTTTTTGAAAATGAATTAAACGAATTAAACAAAGTCGGTGCTTCAATTTCTTATCAGATAATTACATCCGAGTTTACCAGCGATAAATCCAAGTATAAGGAATTATATAAGTCTCTCGTAAAAAATCTTACAGAAGGTGCTGAGTTATATGCAGATATAACCTTTGGAATAAAAACACTACCTATCTTAATTCTTAATGCCCTGCAGTTTGGAGAAAAGTTTTTTGACTGTTCTATTGGTAATGTAATCTATCTTAAAACAGAATTCAAAGAAGGTAAAATTGTTGAAGGCTCTCAATGCATTTTTGATATAACACCTTTATATATGCTCTCAAGCTTTACAAACAATATTGAATGTTCTTCTGGAGAAAGAGCAATTGCGGCTCTTGATGCTTTGTTTGAGGAATAATATCAATGGACAAACAGCAGGACTATTCTAAAATTGATGAATTATTCTCTCAGTATGTAAATTGCGAAGAAGCTTTCAGAAAATACACAATTAAGTCTAAGCTTCTTAAAGTAATTTGTGATGTAGTAAATTCTGATTACAAATATAAATCACATATCGAAAATGGTGACTTTGATTATCTTCCCGTATTAACTGCAACAAATGATGCTCTTAAATATTATAATCAAAGAAAAGAAGGAAGTTTTCATTTCTATCTTTTTTCTTGTATCCATAATGCTGTAAAAAAAGATATTGAAGAAAACGCCACTCCTATTGTCTTAAATTATGCAAATATAAAACTAAAAAAGAAAATCAAAAAATTACTTACAGCTTATAAAGATAATAAAGAAGCAGTTGCAAAAGCTTTAGATATATCTATAGAAAAATTAGATGCCCTTTTAGCTTCTGAAAAAACTTCTTCTAATGTAAGAAAAAATGAAGATGGCACAGAAACAAATGTCTGGGATTATATTAAATCTGAAGTCATTAATGAAGATCAAAAAATTGAATTAGAAAAACAATACGACAAAATCTTTAATAACATTGATGATATTTGGAAAGATATAAAACCAATTCATCAGGTTGTAATTTCAGATTGGCTCACAGCAACTTTTCTTTCTTATGTTGAAAACAGTAAAAGCATCCCTATATTTAATAATAAAGAAGGAATTATTAAATATTTAAAAAGATTTTCATTTGTCAGCCATAAAATTATAAATCAGTTTTTTAATTATAAGAATTATGAACTACCAGTTACCTATGAAGCCATTGCAGAAATTCATGGTATAACAAAAAGTGCTGTCAGTAAAAAAATTGACGTCTTCTTGAATGATATAAGAATTAAAACCTTAAAAGATATTTTTGAAGAAATGAAATATTAATTTCAAATTTTGGAAACAATTAAATCTGACTTACCCCTTTATATGTTTGAACACAATAAAAGGAGTCAGATAAATGAAGACTATATATTTAATTTCATGTTGCAAAGAAAAGCTTCCAACTGCCGCTAAGGCAAAGGACTTATATCAGAGCGAAGGTTTTAAACACAGACTTTCTTATGCACTTTTTCAGAAAGCAGATGAAATATTAATTCTTTCGGCAAAATATCACATTGTAGAATTAGATCAGGTTCTAGAACCTTATGATGTTTGTCTTTCCAATGAAACTGTTGGGGAACAAAAGAAATGGGCAGAGATTTGTATCGCTGCTCTCAAATCAAAATATGATTTAACAAAAGATAAGTTTGTTATTCTGGCATCAGAAGATTATTATAAAAATCTTATTGGTCAGAAGCGTATTGAAAATTACGAACTTCCCTATGAAAATTCAATAGAACCAAAAATTGCAAATAATTCAAACTTTTCTAAAGTATACTCCTATTTATTTCAAACTAAAGAAGCTTATTGTGATGACTGTCTCAGCAAATTAACTGGAGTATCTCCTCGTCAACAGATAAATCAACTTTGTAATAAGAACTCAAATAGTATTTATAGAAAAGATTTCGGCAAATGTAACTACTGTAGCAAAATCAAAATAGTCAGATTTATTTAATCAAAACAGAAACATTTTGAAGAATGTTATCCCTTAATTCTATTAGGAGTCAGATATGGGCGGATTAATATTTTTGTTTATCATAATTTTTCTTTTTATTACTTTTTTGCCATTAATCATTCTCTGGTACAAAAGAAATAAATGTCCTAAGTGTGGTGCCTGGGGAACGCTTAAGTTTGTAAAAGAAATTGTAAAAGACAAAGTTGTCGGACATGACAGAAACCGCTATGGCGGCGGTGGTGGTCATTATAGATATGGTGGTTTGGGAGGCTTTCATTCTTCCCATACCTCAGATCAACCTTTTATCAGATATTGGGTTGAAGAAAGATATATCTGCACAAAATGTGGTCGTCATATATCAATTCATACAAGGAAGGATTTGAGATGAAAGAAGAGATTTATCCATCATCAAACAAAATACAGGCAAAGGTTATTTTAAGCCGCTGTCCCAATGCACCGAGTAAGACAGACAATTTGTTTGGAATAAGAATACAGAAAACTGGTTCAGATTGGATTAGAACATGGACTTTCAAAATCGATGCTGAACGAGCACATAACGAAGGTTATGACAGAGAAACTACACAAGGTTCCTTTGCTCCTTCAATTGATTATCCTGGATGCCCTTATTGTGGCTCTGATAATTTAGCTCAGTGTAGTTGCGGCAAAACATTTTGTTTTAAGAAGCCGGAATTGCAAACAAAAACAATCCATCTTAAATGTCCCTGGTGTGGTCAGGTTGGAACATATAACGCAGCAGAAACATTACAAGTTCAAGGAGGAGGTTTCTGATTATGGAATTCATTAAAGGTCAAATTATCCCGCTAGAAGGCGGTAAAAAAGCAACAATTATTAAGAAACTCGGCGAAGGTGGTCAGGGAGTTGTTTATTCTGTAAAGATTGACGGCAAAGATTATGCTCTTAAATGGTACACTTTCCGCTTTCAAAACAAAAAGAATTTCAGAAAAAACTTACAGGAAAACATTAAAAACGGTGCTCCTGATTCAAAGTTTCTCTGGCCGTTATTTCTGACTGAAGAAATAAATAACAGCTTTGGCTATGTTATGAATCTTAGAACTTCAAACTTTTCAGATTTCTCAGATATTCTGAATAATAAAGTTAAGTTTACTTCAACAGAAAAATTAATTACAGCTGCTTTGAATATTGTAAATGCATTCAGAACGCTTCATCGTAAAGGTTTGAGTTATCAGGATTTGAATGATGGCAACTTCTTTATTGATGTAAATACCGGAGATGTTCTCATTTGTGATAACGATAATGTTACTCCTGATGGAATGAAAAACCCTGGTAATGTTGGTGGAAAGCCCGGTTATATGGCTCCTGAAATTGTATGTGGTAAATCATACCCAAATTCACTTACCGACAGTCATTCACTGGCAGTAATTCTTTTCAAGTTGTTCTGCAGACATGATCCATTAATGGGAAAACTTTATGTAGACAGTATCTGTATTACAGAAAAACGTGAATGGGAATTATACGGAAAATCTCCAGTATTTATCTTTGATCCAAATGATAAATCAAACAGACCTGTTCAAGGAGTACATCCAAATCCTATAAAGCTCTGGCCTCGTTATCCAAATTTTTTACAGGAAGCCTTTATAAAATCATTCTGCGAAGGATTGAAAAATCCAAATCAAAGATTACCTGAAAATGAATGGCAGAAACTTTTAATTAAATTCAGAGGTACTTTACTTCGTTGTCCTCATTGTTCATCAGAAGTTTGTCTGGCAATGATACCACGTGATTCAAGCATAAAGTTTGATTGTGGTAGCAGTTACAGTTATCCGTTCACTTTGGAAACAGATAAATATAAATTGCCTATTTTCCCTGGTGCAAAACTCTATAAATGTCAGGTAACTAAAGACAATGATGATTTTTCAACAATCTGTGGTGAAGTAATTATGAATAAAAAGAATCCTGCATTGTGGGGGATAAAAAATAATTCAGGTAAAGACTGGAAGTTTAAAACTCCGGATGGGGTAATTAAGGATATTGTTACAGGTTCTGTTATTCCTGTTGCAAATGGTATAGAGGTTACTTTTGACGGTATTACCGCAAAGGTTAGTAAATAATAATTATTAAGGAGGTCCGAACTATGGGAATGTTCGACGATATTGATGGAATTGTTAAAAGACAGATGGTTTTGTTCTTCGTTGTTGATACATCAGGAAGTATGCAGGGAACAAAAATTGGTGCAGTTAATACTGCAATTCGTGAAGTTCTTCCGGAATTAAAAGATGCTGGTGGTGCTGATATCGATTTGAAAGTTGCTTGTCTTACATTTTCAAGCGGTTGTCAGTGGATGTATCCTACCCCTATCGCTTCAGACAGCTTTCAGTGGACCACTGTTGATGCAGATGGCGTTACTGATTTGGGAGCTGCTTGTCGTGAGCTTAATGATAAACTTTCAAAGAATGGTTTCTTAAAAGCTCCATCTGGTTCTGTAGCCCCAGTAATTTTCTTACTGAGTGATGGTGAACCTACAGATGATTTTGAATCAGGAATTAATCTCTTGCAGCAGAATAACTGGTTTAAACATGGAATCAAGGTGGCAGTTGCTATTGGTGATGATGCAAACAAAGATGTACTCGCAAAGTTTACTGGAAATATTGAAGCTGTTATTACAGTTCATACTCCAGAAGCTTTAAGAAAATGGATCAGAAAAGTTTCTATCACTTCTTCACAAATTGGCAGTCGCAGCCAGCCGGTTAGTGATGGGCAGCTTCCTTCTAAGCAGGATACTATGATTGATGAAATCAAAGATATTCAGCAGGAAGAACCTGATTTAAGTTCTACATCAACCAGTGGGGATGACTGGTAAGGAGTCGGCTTATGCTGATAACTATGGCAGAGCGTTGTATTGGAAGCTCACATATTAAACAGAATAAGCCCCTTCAAGACTATGCCGCTGCAACAAGTGATAAATTAAAGTCTTATGCTTATGCACTTGTTGCTGACGGTCATGGTGGTGATAAATATATCCGCAGTGCAAAGGGTTCTGAGTTAGCTGTACGTTGTGCTGTATATTCAATCAATGGGGTCTTAAAAGAAATACTGTGGGATGTTACAAAGAAAAAACAGAATCTTATTGAAAAGAATCTGAAGTTAATCTGTATTAAAACCTCTTTATCCTGGAAAGATTCTGTAATCGCAGATTATAAAGCAAATCCATTATGTACAGAAGAATTAAAATTCATGGAAGAGCAAAATCTGGAATTACCAAAAACAGATGAGGATATTCCAGTTTTATATGGTTCTACCCTCTTAGCATCCGTATATCTAGAGCATTTAAATTTCTGGTTCACAATTCAAATTGGTGATGGAAAATGTGCTGTTATAAAAAAAGATTTATCTGTTCATTTTCCTGGAGAACTCGAAAATGAAAAATTAGGTTTTGGAATAACAACATCACTATGTAATAAAGAAGCTGCAAATGAATTCCGTTATGCTTATGGATTTGAAAAAATTGCTGGTATTACGGTTATGAGTGATGGGCTTGCAGATTCCTTTGATAATGAAAAGCTTCCTGTTTTCTTAAGTAATATTAGAAATAATATTATAACTGATACAGATAAGACTATTTCTGAATTGAAGGGTTTTCTTCCAAATCTTTCAGAACAAGGCAGTGGTGATGATATTTCTATTGCGGGTATTTTTTCAAAAGGGAGATTCTAATGACTCTTTACGATAAGTTTGAAGAAATAATTGTCATACATGGAATGGAAATACTTGATTATCCAGACTGGTGTAAAGCTGCATTTCGTAAAAGTCATCATTCAGAAAAGGAATTAAATACAAAACTTTTCTTTTTATTACTTGATAAAAATATTCCGTTACAAGTCAGAAAAGTAACTTATGGTAAAAACTTACTTACTGATTATGCAATAACTGTTGCCGTATATTCTAAAGTATTCAAGGATATATACGTTCCTAATGAGTATGAAAGTATACTGCTATCTCATATTGAAGCTATTATTCATATTCTTAAAAAGCAAAGAATTATAAACTATGAATACTTTTCAATGAAAGAAAAAAAATTCATTAAAGAATTAGAGCCTGCTTTAGTAAAAATGCTTAAAGATTATAACATCGATATTTTGACACATTACGATTTTGTAGAAGCATATCTTAAAGATGTTTCAGGTAATGAAATTTCAGGTTATGAAATTAAAGCTTTTATCGTTTTTATTACAGCATTAAATACTAAAAATGTTTCATTGTCATTAAGCAATGAAACATGTCTGTACTTTATGAAGGTTCTTGAAAAAGCTTTGCAGAAAACAAGGCTATATTATGAACCTTTATATGATCGTTCTAAATGGTGGTAAAAATAATTGAAAAATACAAAGTTCAAATGGACTTTAATGATATACAGTCATTTACATATCCTATAAGAAATGAATTTGAATGTGATATGGCTTGGATAATTGATATTTGTGTAAAAACAGATTATCAGGAAGATTTAAAATTAATAAAAGCAGAACGAAAATTGTTATGCAATGATAAAAAGAAAAGACTATTGTTATTTTAGTCCAGGTTAACCCAGATTTAACAAAAACTTCCTAATCACTTAACAAAAATCTTATAAATTTCCAGATATGAAATTTAAAGAAAAATTTTGGGAAATAATTTTTTTACTGGCAGCAGGCTTCAGTATTCTTGCTGTTTTGCTTATCTGTTTGTTCTTATTTGCTAATGGAATTCCAGCCATGAACAAAATTGGTCTAACAGATTTTTTGTTTGGAACAAAATGGAAACCGGGCTCAGATCTTTATGGTATTTTCCCAATGATTGTAGGAAGTCTTTATGTTACTGCAGGAGCAATTATTGTAGGCGTTCCAATTGGGCTCATGACAGCAGTTTTCTTGTCAAAGTTCTGTCCAAAATGGCTCCACAAAATTATAAAACCCGCCATTGATTTACTGGCTGCAATTCCAAGTGTAGTTTATGGATTTTTCGGTCTTATGATAATAGTACCTGCT
>JAHAZJ010000015.1 GCA_018385315.1 Treponema sp.
AGTGCCTCTGAAGCTGACGAGCGCAGCGAGATGGATAACTTCCAAACAGCTTCAGCGAGCAACTTCGTAGGTACGTTGTAGCGGTAGTACTTTTACTCTAAGACGCTGTGTGAAGTTTGTTTGTTTCTTATTTTTCTTTTATTTAAACCTAATCTGCACTTCCCCTTGCACTTTTGGTAGCTGGATTCGGTACTTCTGGGCCAATGCAGGACCACAAGAATTTGAACCTACACCACTCATTTTGTAATCAACACAAAGCACTGTATTTCCACATTTTTCAAGTTCCCAATTGTGTTTTTTAGACCACAACTCTTCCTGTGTATATTCACTGGCATTAAAACTTAAGTTATGAACATTTCCTGTTTTTGGATCTGCTCCCGAAAATTCCAGGGTGATTTTTGGTGAAGAAATTTTTACATATCTGCAATCATAATGAGAAGAATTTTCCTGAGGACGGATATATGGTTCATACATCTTTTCGACTTCATCTGTAAATTTTCCCACATAGCAAGACTGATGCTTATCAATATAACTTTCAGTTGGTCCATAACCCAAGTATTCCACTTTATTAAATGATTTGTCTAAGAAAAAACGCAGACCAATTCTAGGAAGCTGGGCAAGCTTACTTGTAGCTGTAAAATCAAACCGAACAAACAAAGCACCTTGGTGGTTAATTCTATAAATTACAGTTCCATACAAAAATGGCTGATTAATATTCCAACCAAAGGCTTCTTTTACAACAATCACAATATCATTTTCGATTACCTGAATGTTTGTATTAAAAACCTTGGTATCATAATCATGAAGATGGGCATTAAACCAGTCTCCTTTTGGGCTGTCATTATCAGTTGGAGAACGCATAAAATTAAAACGAAGGGGCTTTTTTAAAAGCTCAATTTTATCTGCCAAAATTGATTCAAATTCACCAGTTCTGCGATTAAAAGTAAACTGGTACCCGCCCCGTTTAAAAGTATACATTAATGGTATGTATTGAATTTCACTTTTATATGCCTCAGTGGAAAAACGAATCAAATCATCAATTTCTTCACGGGCATTTTTCTGAATACCTTTTTCATCCCTTTTTCCAGGCTCAAACTCTTTTTGATTTTCAAGCATTGGTAAATATGAAGCTTCTGCAATTATTTCTTCAGTATTATCAAAACCCTCTGGTGTAAAAAGTTTAATCTGATTAAAACAAACTTCAAAGCCTTTTTTACACCACAAACGATCTTCTTTTTCTGTAAAAATGAATCGAATAAAAACTTCTTCCTGGGTATTTTCAGAAAAATCTGGAAGCCCTGTAATTTCCACATGGACTTTGCTTAACCCAGGAATTTTTGGAAGCTGTAAAGCCGACTGTTTTACAACTTCGCCGCCACATGTTAGTTCATATTCACAATCAAAAATAGAAGAAATATCACAGAAAGCAAGCAGATTCCAAAATTCAAACTGATTCTTACCTTCTGTCTTTTTAACGCGAATTGGTCTGTAAACCTGTTTTGCTTCTTTTAATCCTGTATGAGGTGTTCTGTCTGGGTACACTAATCCATCGCAACAGAAATTACCATCATTGTGCCTTTCACCCCAGTCGCCACCATAACCATATTTTTCTGTGCCGTCTTTATTTTTTCCAAGACTAACACTGTGATCACACCATTCCCAGATAAAACCACCTGCAAACCGTGGAGAACTATGAAATAGTTTATGATAATCTTCCAAATCTCCAGGACCATTTCCCATAGCATGACAATATTCACACAAAACAAGAGGTCGTTTCTCCCTTGGATCCTGCTCCATTTTTTTCCAATCTGTTACAGAAGGATACATTCTGGAAACAACATCGAAAATTTCATCTGAAGTGTCATCCTGTTTGTGAACACTTTCATAATGAACAAGTCGGGTTTTATCATAAGACTTTATCCATTTAGCAGCTTCTACAATACTGTTTCCTAGACCGCTTTCATTTCCAAGGGACCACATAATGACACAAGGTCGGTTTATATCACGAGTTACCAGTAATTGTTCTCGGTTAAGGATGGCTTTTGCAAACAGAGGATTGCTAGCTGAAAGAGCGATGCCCGAATAATCAGACCAATCCCAATGAAAATGATTATTTACAGAAACTGACCCGTGCATTTCTAAATCAGCTTCATCAATAACATAAAAACCATAAAGATCGCAAAGCTTGTAAAACAAAGGTGCATTTGGATAATGAGATGTACGAATTGCATTAATATTATGCTGCTTCATTAACTTCAAATCCATTTCCATCTGTTCTACACTAGCCGCATATCCTGTATCTGCATAACTGTCATGACGATTTACACCACGGAATTTCACCGGTTGACCATTTATTTTGATAATTCCGTCTTCTGCTTTTATTTCTCTAAAACCAATTTCTTCACCAATTAATTCCTCATTTGTTTCAATAACTAATTCATAAAGATTTGGTGTTTCTGCAGTCCACAGCAAAGGATTCTCTACTGCAATTTCCACAGTTTCCCCGTCCTTCACTTGAATTACTTTATTCTCAAAATGTTCATCATCATGATGAATTTGCTTCATCATCTTCAGGCAAACAGCCGCATCAGAGCCAAAAGGAGTAAATTTCAGTATTCCCTGCTTTTCATCTTCCAAAATCCCTGTTTCTATTCTGTAATTCTTTAACCCAGATTCAGAACGGGAAAGCATATAAACATCACGAAAAATACCACTTAAACGGATTTTATCCTGATCTTCCAAATATGTTCCAAAACACCACTTCAGAACTGCAACTGTAATCGTATTTTTACCATCTCTTAAAACATCAGTTACATCAAACTCTGAAGTATGATGTGACACTTCTGAATATCCAGCAAAGCGTCCATTTATATAAAGATAAAGACAGCTGTCCACACCTTCAAAACAAAGAATTCTTTTCTTTCCATCAGCCTTGTAATTGTAAGAGCGTGAATACACACCCACAGGAATATCATCTGGAACAAATGGAGGATTAAAAGGAATTGGATAATTTACATTTGTATATTGTGGCTTGTCAAAACCATATAACTGCCAGCAGGAAGGGACATTAATTTTTGTCTTAGGTTTTTCATTACAAAAAGAGTCGGGTAAATCAATAATGCTTTCGTAGTAAGAAAAATCCCACTTACCATTAAGTAATTCAAAAAAATCAGATTTTTCCCGCTGTTCAAAAGGATTCTGTGCCTTTCCAAAAGGAATAAAATATGCATGAGGTTCCAGTGCATTTTTCTGAAAAACATCTGGATCTTCATGATAAACTAAGTTGCTTTTTTGAGAATTAACAGGTGTAATCTGAGTAAGATTCATTTCTTATCCTTGCAAAATGAACTGTTGCTGCAACAATCGCAACCACAGCTACATTTGCCCTTTTTTTTATTTTTGCGAATGCGGATTATGATTAAACCGCATATTAAAATAATAAATGCCAAAATTAACAAATCAATAAAATTCATTGCTGCCTCCCTTTAGAAAAGCAAACTTCCAATTATATGAACTAAAAATGCCATGCACCAGGCAACAACACATTGCCATAAAACTACTGCAATTGACCATTTAGTTCCCAATTCTCTTTTTACAGCTGCAATAGAAGCAACACAAGGTGTATAAAGCAGACTAAATACTAAAAGACAAACTGCACCCAGCTTGGAAATTACAAAATATAGTCCGGGTCCTGTTCCAAATAGAACTTCCAAAGTAGAAACTACACTTTCCTTTGCAATAAAACCAGAAATCAAAGAAGAACAAATTCTCCAGTCACCTAAACCTAATGGTTTAAAAATTGGTACCAGTACTCCAGAAATCTGTGCAAGAATACTGTCCTGGGAATTTTCTACAAGAGAAAGATGAATATCAAAACTTTGTAAGAACCAGATACAAATTGATGCCAGGAAAATGATTGTAAATGCTTTTTGTAAAAAGTCTTTTGCTTTATCCCATAAAAGCTGCATAACATTTTTTGCGCCTGGTAATCTATAATTTGGCAATTCCATTACAAAAGGCACAGCCTCTCCACGGAACAAAGTTTTCTTAAACAAAAGAGCAACAAGAATACCAGTAATTATACCCAAAAGATAAAGGGATATCATTACAAGTCCCCCGTGATGTGGGAAAAAAGCACTTACAAAAAAGGCATAAATTGGCAATTTAGCAGTGCAACTCATAAAAGGAGTAAGAAGAATTGTCATTTTACGGTCTCGTTCACTTGGTAGTGTTCTTGTAGACATAACAGCTGGAACAGTACAACCAAAACCAATTAATAGTGGAACAATACTACGACCAGAAAGTCCCAGTTTACGAAGCAGTTTGTCCATTACAAAAGCAATTCTGGCAATATATCCACTGTCTTCCAGCAAAGAAAGAAAAAAGAACAATGTAACAATAATAGGAAGGAAACTTAAAACACTACCAACTCCAGCAAAAATGCCATCAAGAATTAACCCTTGTAAAAGCTGATTCACTTGATATTTTTGCAAAGCGTTTGCAACAAAAACAGTAAGATTTTCTATTCCCATTTCCATAAGGTTCTGAAAAAAAGCACCAATAACATTAAAAGTAAGAAAGAAAACCATTCCCATAATCATAATGAAGGAAGGAATTGCCGTATATTTTCCAGTCAGAATTTTATCAATTTTTTGACTACGAATATGCTCTTTACTTTCTTTTGGCTTTTTAACAGCCTGTTTGCAAACTTTATTAATAAAAGAATAACGCATATTAGCAATTGCCGCACTTCTATCAAGTCCGCTCTCTTTTTCCATTTGCAAAACAATATGTTCCAGCATTTCAATTTCATTTTGATCAGGATCCAGCATATTCAAAATGATTTTATCGCCTTCAATAATTTTACTTGCAGCAAAACGAACAGGAATTCCAGCTCTTTCAGCATGATCCTGAATTAAGTGAATAACCCCATGAATACAACGATGAACGGCTCCTCCATCATCATTTTTATCACAAAAATCCTGAGTAACAGGCTTTTCCTGATAGTGAGCAATATGAATAGCATGTTTTACAAGTTCATCTACGCCTTCATTTTTAGCCGCAGAAATAGGGATTACTGGAACACCCAGTAAATTTTCCATTGCATTAATATCAATGCTGCCTCCGTTTCCAGTCATTTCATCCATCATATTCAAAGCAATAACCATTGGAATATCCATTTCCAAAAGCTGCATTGTTAAATACAGGTTTCTTTCAATTGATGTGGCATCAACAATATTAATAATTGATTTTGGCTTTTCGTTCAGAACAAAATTTCTAGAAACAATTTCTTCACTTGTATATGGAGACATTGAATAAATACCTGGTAAATCTGTTACCAAAGTATTAGGATATCCCTTAATCACACCATCCTTTCTGTCTACTGTAACACCAGGAAAATTTCCCACATGCTGATTACTACCTGTAAGTTGATTAAAAAGCGTTGTTTTTCCACAATTCTGATTTCCAACCAGGGCATATGTAAGTTGAGTTCCATCTGGTAAAGGATTTTCATCTTCTTTCTGATGATATATACCTTCTTCACCTAAACCAGGATGATGTTTATGAATATTTTGATTAAGATCTTTCTCTTCCAGCTGCTTTCCTGCCTCTGAAACAGCTTCAGACACAGGAACAACTTCTATTTGCGAAGCTTCATCTTTGCGCAAAGTTAATTCATAGCTAAAAACACGTAATTCCAGCGGATCACCCATAGGTGCATATTTAACTAGAGTAACCATTACTCCAGGAATAACACCCATATCAAGAAAATGCTGTCTTAAGGCACCTTCTCCTCCAACAGTTTTTACAATAGCTGAATCACCAATCTGCAAATCTTTAATAGTCATACAATAAATATAATATCTTTAATATGAATTTTCTACTTTTTTGTTAGATTGTGCTAACTTTTTTTAGTTATTTTAAATCCACTAATCATGATATAATAGTAAATATCCCCACTTGCAAAAAATGCCAAAAAAAAGGAGCAAAAATATTGGAAGAAAAAGTTTCAAGAGAAAATAAAACAAGTTTATTACGAATCATCAAAATTGATGTGGTCTTAAGAGATGGAAAACCACATTCCGCAGCAGAATTAGCAGAACACCTGGGAAAATCAAAACGTACAATTCTTCGTGATATTGAAGATTTACGTGACACCTGGCACGCTCCAATTGCCTCTTCACCACAAGGCTATTACTACACAGAAAGAGCCTGGTTCTTCCCTGCCATTTATCTTAGCGAAGGAGATATGATTAGTGTAGGAATTCTTTCCAAAAGTTTTGATATTTTCAAAGGAACACCTCTTTGGGCTCCAATGCAAGATATCCTTGATAACGTTCTTTCACCTCATGAAAACACAACAAACATTGTTTCTCCCGACAATCAGAATTTTGCATTCAAAGAATATAAATCTCAGGAAAATGAATGGTTTGAAAACAGAATTTGTATTTCACGAAAGCCACAAACAAATATAGAAGATTGTGTTTGGGAAACAGTTATTCAGGCATTAAAAGAAAACCGTCTTGTAGAATTTGACTACTCATCAAACGAAGAAGACCAATATAAACAGCGACTTGTAGAAAGCTGGCAGTTATGTTTTAGCGAAAACCGCTGGTATTTATACGGTAATTGTCTGGAAAAAGATCACAAACCTGCAAAAGGCAACAGAACCTATAATCTGGAAAAAATAAAAAACATTAAGATTTTAAATAAAGAATTTGTTCTTCCTGCTCCACACCTGTACAAAAAGAATGAATATGCTGTAGGAAATTTTGGAATTTCCACAACTGATAAAACAGAACACTATAAAATCATTCTCAAAAATTATGCCGCCTCAGAATCTCTTTATGAATGGTCAGAAGATTACAAAGTTTATTCTTATAGTGATTTACCAGAAAATGAAAAAATTAAAGGAGTTTCTATTCCAGATAATGCAAAAGTAATAGAATTTTCAAGCAATCAGGGACCCGGTGTAGAAACATTCATTTATTCATTTGCAGCAAATGCAATTCCACTTTCCCCTGCTTCTTTAGTAGAAAAATGGAAAATGAATATTGATGAAATGAAAAAGATTTCTGAACAAATATAGATTTAAACCTTAAATAGTTTTATTATCTCAAATATGTCAGAATTAAACACTCAACAGCCAAAAACACAATTAAAAGGCGTTTTATTATTACTTTTAACAGCTATTATTTGGGGAACATCTTTTGTAGCTCAAAGTCTTGGAAGTGATTCTGTTCCAGGTTTTACTTTCATGGGTATTAGAACCATAATTGGTGCATTTTTTCTTTTACCTTTTATCTTAACAAGAGATAAAATCTCAGCAAAAAAAATGACAGAATCAGAAATTCAGCATAGAAAAGCAACTGATAAGAAAACCATTAAATATGGAATTATTATTGGGGTTTTTCTTTGTGCTGCTACAAACTTTCAGCAGTTTGCATTTTATCAGCCAGGAGCTGGTGCTGGAAAAATTGCTTTTATCACAGCCATGTATATGTTCTTTGTTCCAATCTTAGAATTGATTTTCTTTAGAAAAAAAATCCCTTTTATCACTTGGATTTGTATTATTCTTGGCTTCATTGGGCTTTATTTTCTTTGTTTCGAAACAGCATCCTTTGGCTCAATTGGATTATGCGATATTCTTACTTTCATCTGTGCAATCTTCTTTACATTACAGATTTTATTTATAGAAAAATTCGCCCCTGAATGCGATGGTATTAAGCTTTCATGCGTTCAGTTTTTTACAGCCGGCATTCTTTCACTCATATTAATGTTAATTTTTGAACGACCAGACCCAGTACAGATTAAAGCTGGAATTTTACCAATTCTTTATTCTGGAATTATGAGCTGCGGTTTTGCATACACAATGCAGGTAGTTGGACAAAAATATTGTGAAGCTACAATTGCAAGCTTGTTAATGTGCATGGAATCAGTTTTTGCAACACTTTCTGCCGCAATTTATCTTCACGAAACCTTAAGCGGAAGAGAAATTACAGGTTGTGTGGTTATGTTTGTCGCTATTATTATTTCTCAGCTTAGCGAAAAATTTAAATTTTTCAAATCGTAAAGTAAAAATTGTTATGTGGACGCCCGCACAGGGGCGCTTTTTTGTAAAGTAATAGTCTTAAAATCAAAAATATAGTATAATTTGTGTATGTTTGCACTTGCAGAAACACTTGAAAAAGAACGTATTTCTCATGCCGTTGAAACATCCTTAAATCATAAGGAAACATTTGGGCAGTATTTTACTCCTTTTTTGGAGAAAACTTCGTTTGAGTATACATGGAAAATAAATGAAACTTACACACATGTAATAATGAATCCTCCATATAAAAAAATACAAACAAATTCAAAAGAGCGGCAATCTGCCCGAGCTTTCGGACTTGAAACAGTAAATCTTAAAATTTGGGGAGAAACATATAATGGCTAACTATATAGAAAATTTGAATAAAACTATTTTTATGCCTCAAATATTTGATTTTACTGCGATTGATTTATTTGCTGGTTGCGGTGGTCTTTCACTTGGCTTTGAAGCGGCTGGAATAAAAACAATCGGTTACGAAAAGGTTCTTGATTGTTGCAATACATATAAAAAAAATCTTCATTCCGATTGCAATAATTTGACGATTACAACCGAAACTGATTTTCCTAAAGCCCAGATTGTTATAGGTGGACCACCATGCCAGCCCTTTAGCCGTAGGGGAAAGCAGACAGGAAAAGAAGACGAAAGGAATGGCTTTCCAGCCTTTATTTCTGCAATCAGAAGAATAAAACCAAAAATATGGATGTGTGAGAATGTAAAAGGTTTGCCTGAGCAAAATGAAGAGTATTACGCCTCTATCCTTGCAGAATTGCAATCCCTAGGATATGTTGTCGAACCTCATGTAGTTCAACTTGTTCAGTATGGAATCCCCCAGAACAGGGAACGTCTTGTAATTGTGGGACACCATGGAGGTTTCCAGTTTCCAAAGCCAAATGGTATAAAAATCACGGCAGGAGAAGCACTCGGTGAACTTGCGACGCAGATTCCTGAAGATGCAATTTTTCTAACACCTGAGCAAGATATTTACATTTCAAAATATGAGAAAGCCTCAAAGTGCAAAAATCCGCGTGACTTGCATTTGGATAAACCTGCGCGTACACTGACCTGTAGGAATCTTGCCGGGGCTACAAGTGATATGCATCGGATAAAACTTCCAGATGGGCGCAGACGCCGAATAACAGTTCGTGAAGCTGCTCGTTTGCAAGGTTTCCCTGATTGGTTTGAGTTTTATGGTAGCCTAGAAAGTCAGTTTACACAGATTGGAAATGCAGTACCTCCTTTGTTTGCATACCAAATGGCAACAGCAATTTCACAGTATTTGAAGGAAAATGCCTGAAATGAAATATGATAACTACAATAATCTCCCCGAACTTGATTGTCCAAAAACTTTTGCAGGAAAGAGTCCTAAAATTCAAAAGCTGATAAAGGAATCCCTACAGATTCTGAGCTGTCTTGGCATTCCAATAGATGAAGTAACGGAACGCAAAAGAGAAAAAATGGGCATGGCTTTTCTTGCCGTAGGCAATGTAAAATCATCAAATGAATGGAAAAAAATAAAGGATTCCAATTCTGATTACTCCGTAACAACAAAGGAAATCATAGATTTTGACAACAATAATCTTGAGGATGACATAAGCCGAGGTTCTTATGATTATGTACTTCGAGATGATTTGAAGTTCCTGATTCTCGCTGATATCGTGATAAAATCAAAGCCGATGGCAAATACAAGTAATCCTACCCGTGGTTATAAAATCAGTGCAGAATATTCACGAATTATCAAGAATTATGGTCAAAGTGACTGGTTCAAACAAGTTGAGGCATTCAATTCGTCTCACCCGACTTATAAAGAGAAAATCAGTCAAAAGCGAAATCTTCCTAAAATAAAAGTAACCACACCCGATGGAAAAGAAATCGAACTAAAAGATGGTGAGCACAATGCAATTCAAAAAGCGATAATCGAGGAATTTTTGGCTCGGTTCGGATATGGAGCACAACTTCTATATTGCGGAGATTCAGACAACAAATACGGTCTTATTTTTGAAGAGCAGAAATTACAAGAACTGGGATTCTCTGATTTAAAACAGTCAAAACTTCCAGATGTCGTTGCCTATTCTCCAGAAAAAGATTGGGTATATATGATTGAAGCATATCATACATCAAATCCAATAACTCCAACAAGAAAATTGGAACTCCAGAAAATAATGGGCGAAAGCTCAAAGAAAGGAATTTTCGTAACTGCTTTTGAAAATGTCAGTTCATATCACAAATGCACGGAAGAACTTGCATGGGAAACTGAAATTTGGATAGCAACTGAACCTGACCACATGCAGCATCGCGATGGAGTTAAATTTTTAGGACCGATGGAGGAAGATAGCTGAACATGGTTTCCGTAAAAATTAAAGAAGGGCACCATATTCAGATTTCTCCGGGAAAACACAGTGAATTAATTCGCGATACTATAGAACAAATGGCTCCAAGATTTTTGCCTAACAGTACACTAATTTATGTTGGCGATACAGGAGAAAAATGGGGCTATTACGACCAAGAACTTGCAGGAAATCTTTTGTTCAATGTTCAGCAGCATGGAAAGATGCCTGATGTAATTTTGTATGTTGAGGATAAAAAATGGCTAGTTCTTGTGGAATCTGTAACTTCACATGGACCGGTTGATAGTAAAAGATACATAGAACTAGAAGAATTATTTGGAAATATGAATGAATTAATATGTCTTTAAATAGTTTTGTAGAAAAGTCACTTACAGCCCTTGCTATGATTAAATTTTTTTGTATTCCACTACTTTCTTTACATAAAGTCTATCTTCATGAGCAATATGGGTAAGAATCCACTCATAAAGAAATTTACAGAACTTAATGGCATCTGAAAAATCCATTGAATTGAAACCTTTTGCAGTTTCTAAAACTCTTTTTGTAAATTCATCAAGTCTGTTTTTATGTTCGGAAAATTGCTCATAACCAACAAGTTTCATTATTTTTTCTTCATAGGAAAAGTGAGTTGCTACATAATTAACACATTCTTTTAAAGTTCCGGCCAGAGTGTTCTGCCATTTTGTATTATTCTCATTTTCATATTTAGCACGACTTTCCATTACTTCTGTATAAAGTTTGTTACACAGTTCTACAAGATGCTTATGCTGCTCATCAATAATAGGAATACCAAGTAATAATTTAGAATCCCATCTTATTAAATCTTTATCATCGGTTAAATTTGTTACTGAAGAATTCGATATTTTCATAAAATTATTATAACACTAAAAATTAACATAAGCCATAATCTGTTCTAAAAAATTGCAACCTCTTCTGATTTTGCACTGCTGCAATCAGTTAAAACTTCCTGTAAAAAGTCTGAGCTTTAAAAGTTGCAGAACCATCAAACTTTGTGTATTCCGTATCTTCCAGATAAGTCATGCCAAGCTTTTCCATAACTCTACGGCTACCAACGTTTTCTACAGCAAAGGTTCCCGCAATTTCTTTTATATTTCTCGTTGTGCGGGCATATTCCAGAATCTTTATCATTGCTTCAGTTGTAATTCCTTTTCCCCACATGTCGCTGCGTATATTATAACCAATGCTCCAGGTTTCAGTTTCTGGATGATGTGAATGATATATACCACCACTACCAATCATTTCTCCAGTTTCTTTCCAGACAAAGCCGTAATCCAAATCATCAGCGTTTGTATAAAGTGAATTTATCCAGTCTACACCGTCGGCTGTGCTTTTGTATTTTGGATAAAGCATAAACTTTGCAGTTTTTTCATCCCCTGTCCATTTGTAAATTGCTTCCAGGTCTGTAAATTTCAATGGACGCAAAATCAAACGTTCAGTTTCCAGAACAGGAGTTGTTTCAATATAAGGGTGATCTGTTAACGCATAATTAATCCAGTCTGTAAGTCCTCGTGGAAGACGCTGATCCATGCAGGTACCATCATCAAACATTAAATTACAAGCCATAGGATTTACAAGACAGTGCTGCCCCATTTCTGTTCCAAAATTGATTGAAGCGATTCCCTTGTCCCCATTATAAACCCAGTCTGGAGTAAAAATAAAACTGTTCTTCATTTTTTCAAGACGAGGTAAACGTGGAACAACAGTGCCTTCATAATCATTAAATTCATCACGCTTGCCCATTGCAAAAAACAGATGAACATTATTGATATCCCATTGGTCAATTACAGAATCTGAAGGAATGTCGTCTGAACCAACAGGAATTAAAATATTAAAGAAATCAGGATATTTTTGACCCATTAAATAAGTCATGGTAGCACCAGCCGAATTTCCCCATAGAAGCTTTTTACTTACTCCGCCATTAGTTTCAGCGTGTTTTTTTATAAATTCATTTATCAAGTTATAAAGAGGATTTGCATAACTTTCGCTCCAGGAATCTACAACTTCACCGTCTATATTCCGTTTTTCGTTTGCTAGAGGAACCAAAATATACGCACCACCAAAGCTTTTCTGATAATCCTCTTTTGCAAAAAATTCCGCACCAGAATAATTTATACAGACATCACCTTCCAGTGCATTTGTATAACCGTGCAGGAATATGAATACAGGGTAAGCCTTTCCCTTTTCAAAGCCATGTTCGGTAGGATCAAAAAAGTAATACTTCATTCCGCCTGCAGAATCTTCCTTAAAAAATTCAAAATATTCACCCACATTGTAAGTTGGCTTTTTAGAAACAAATGCTCCCTGTGGAATTTCTTTAGACCAGTCTTTATTTTTCATAAATCCTCCAATTATCTTGTTCTTAATAAACTAATATAACACATTATCATGATAACCTTAAATATTTTTCTTTTTATATTATCACTATCATGCTAAAATAAATTGGCATATATGTTTAGCAAATTAAATAAAGAAGATACTATTTTAAGGTTTTCATTGCGCTTTCTCGGAATTCTTACATTCCTGGGAACAATAATGTTCTTCATGCTATCAAAGGCTCAGGATATTCATTTACCATCATATGTTTCCTACTTAATAATAGCATTTGGCCTTATTACTGCGGGCATAAGTCATTTTTCTGTAAGACACAGTTCTTTCCGCTTTACAGCATTACTCCTTGTTTCCCTGTTCATTGCAATCATAGGTACATTCCAGCAGATGAACATTTCTCTTTTATTCATTATTCCAATCTTCTTAAGCTATTGTTTCCAGAGCAAGAAAAAAGCCTATTTATGTATCTATTTGAATCTGTTTTTCTTTAATTTTTCAAAAATATTCAAATCTTATAACATTTATATAGTAAATCCTGCTGTTTATGAATTTAAAAAGATTTTATTATCCAACTTAATAATTGGTTTGTTTGAAACTATCATTTTCCTTACTGTCGCAATGCCAATCTTTATGCTTTTAATCAAACAAAACAACGAATTAAAGAAATCATTAAAAGAAAGAGAAGATGCTACAAATGACATTCTCCAATTCTGTTCAACAGCTACCAGTTTTCACAACAAATACCTTTCAATCCATATAAAAGGTGTGCGTGACATTACAAAAATACTTTTGGATGCTTTGATTGAAGGTGGTGTTTACATTGCTCCTGAATATTATGATCAAATCGTATTTTCCGTTCAGTTCCATGATATTGGAAAAATTTATATTGATTCATCTATTCTTGATAAAAAAGGTAGACTAACTCCAGATGAATTTACTTTGATTAAAGAACATCCGGATCGTGGATTAGAACTATTCAGCCTTCTTCCAAAAAATGTTCTTGATGAAGATTATATGCGAACATGTAAAAACGTTATTTATCAGCACCATGAACGTTTAGATGGCAGCGGATATCCTACTGGAACAAAAAACATTAGTTTTGAAGCAAAAATTGTCGCAATTGCAGATGTAATTGATGCCCTTCTATCTTGGCGTCCATATAAGCCACCATTATCTTGGGACAATCTTGTTTCTATTCTTGAAAAAGAAAAAGCCGGCTTCAATTATGAATGTCTCAAGGTTATCTACAAAGAAAAAGATAAAATTCTTGCAGTTTCTGATGAAAATAACAAAGCACTTAAACAGCTGCTAGGTTTGTCTGGAGAAGATATTATCCGTCAATAAAAAAAGGATTGGGATAAACTAAAATGTACCACAATCCCTTTTCTTCATTAAAACTGATTTATATTTTATTATAATTTTACACCATTCTTTACAAGCAATTCTCTTGCAGAATCAACACTATCTACTCCATGAAGGTTTTTGATTGGTGCAAATTCCCTTTCCCGAACTACTTCAAAAGCAAGATTATTTTTCATCATATGAATCATGTCTAAAACTAAAAGTTCAAACTTATAACCATTTGGTTCTGTTGGACTGATTGCTTCACCTTTTTCATTGATGTAAGGAATCTTTTTTTCAACAACATGAACTGTAAGTTTATTATTTACAATTTCCTCAAGCTTTTCCAATGAGAAAAGGTAATTTAAGATAACGCCATATTTGTATAAAAGACTTCCGTCTTCTGCACGAGCTTCCGACATTTCTTTAGACATTTCATAATATTCAACAATAGAAGGCATTCCGTCTTCCAAACAAAGAAGCCCCATTTTTTCGTTTGGTTCAACTTTTCGAACAACTTTAGAACCACATTCATAATTTCCTAAAATTGTTGCACCAACAAAAACAGGATCTGCAATACGCTGACATACATTATCAACTGCAAAAATGTTAATCCATTTTACATTGCGTTTGTGTAAATCTTTATCTAAGCCTGCTTTAACCATAGAAGTAAACCAGCCACCATTTCCATTTGGTGAAGTTGCAAGTCTACCTTTTTCTTCCAGTAAAAGTTTACCCTTATAATCAACAGCACAAGCCATATCCTGAATAAAGAATTTTACATAATCCTTGTTGTATCCAAAATAATTGTGTTTTTCAAAAAAGTCCTGGGTAGCCCCATCATTTTTTTCCGATGTCATAATGTACAAAGGGATATATGCATCACACTGTTTTACAACATCCATCAAATTATTAATAAGACATTCAAAAATATAAAGCTCATGACTTGTACCTACGTTAAAACATCCTTTTGGCAAATCAAAACCAAGCCGTGTTCCCATTCCACCTGCCAGTAATACAGCAGCTACTTCACCTTTCTTAATTGATTCAATACCCGCTTTTAAAAACTTATCTTTGCTGGCTTCAATTTCTTCAATAGAGACAGCAGCAGGAACTGTAAACTTTCCTCTTGGAATAGCAGTTTCTTTGCCAATCATTGAAATATCAGCCCAATTAATATTTTCAATCTGTTTTAAGAACTCAGTTTTCTTTTCTTCTGAAAGATTATCAAAATCTTTTAATACATGTAATTGTGATTTTTCATTAAGAATCTTTTCTGCATCTGCTTTAGTAAACATTTATTTCTCCAAAAATATTTTATGCTTGAAACAGTATACTCTTTTAATATTAAAACAACAATAAAAAAAAGGTAACAGTCTTGTAGAAGAATGAAGTGCACCCCTAATGTTGGACAAAATTTATAGATATCCTTCATAAAACTCTCCCGCAAATTTATTTGACATCACTATACAAGTGTGCTATATTCAAGAAAAGGCATTTTGCAACTTAGCGTCTTGCCTTACAGGTTTTGTCTAATTACTCAGACAAAGAGCCCGCTATCGGTTGGACGTCAG
>JAHAZJ010000017.1 GCA_018385315.1 Treponema sp.
GTATTCGTAAATCCTCTAGACACTTTGCATTGTCTATCAACATTAACTTTCGCAAGGCAACTTTCTGAATTGTGTTCGGAAGCCGCCTTGAAAACTCCTGTTTATAAACATGCTCCGTTTCTCTGTCCGCGAAACTCTTTATCATGATTACATTATACATACGATACGTGTATATGTCAACCGTGCTTATTTAAAAACCACTTTTTAAAATTGAACCTTTTAAGCCAATCTCTTTCAAACCAAAGTTGGTTATCATTGTTAATTAGAATGCAATTATTATTTATCAAAAGCCCTTTATTTCCTGTCATAAATATTTTATTTTTGTACGGAATTGTAAAGAAATCTTTTACGGTATCTTCATCACAGAATGTATCTATCAAAACCAAAAATATGTTGTCATAATTTATCCTAACCTTTCTTTCTTCCCATTTTGATTCAGCAGACTTAAAATCTTTATAATGTTGAAAATATATTGTTAAATCATCAAGTTTGCCAACTGGAAAATTTATTTTACTTCCTCCTAAGGCCTTAAATGCTTTGTTGTCTGGATTTTTTATTTCTTCAATTTCAATTGATAAGTAATGCTCCAAATTTTTACAAAATTTTATATAATCACTCGGCGATAATTGCAGGTTTATTGTTGGAGATAAATACTTACAACCAAATTCCTTATAAAGAAAAACTCCGGAACAATTATTTGATATTATAGAAGGTATATTTTTATGTAATTTATGATATGAAATTGACTTAATTGCCAATTTTCCAAGATTTTTGATTTTTCTGAAAATTCTTCGTATTAACATTTTCCTTCCTTTTTCGGATACGGATAAAAATGTTAAAGTCAAATTTTATTTTACTATAAAACTACCAGCCCAGTGGGCTGTGAGCATAACAATTGCTTAAACGGTGGTGCGGCTTGACCGCGACATCCGCTTTGAAGCTTTGTTATGCTATTTGCCAAAAATAAAGTTTACAATTCTATCTGCAACTTTTTCTGTAGCACTAGTAATATCATCTTGAGTCCACAAATCACTCGGATAGTCTACTAAGGATAGCGCAATGTTATACCTACTGTCTTTGTAACCAGATTTATCCGTAATAGAACTTTGCTTTTTTGTTTTGAACCATTCATTACCAATAGATTTGTTGATATCTTCTTCGAGAAGAATCTTATTTCCAAGTTTGTTTACAATTTGGTCAAATTCTTCTTGCGTATCAATACCAGCGTCAACTCTTATCAAATCTATATTGTGACCACTTGCTGGCATAATGTGTTCTATATTTACAGTCTCAGAGAAATTAAAATCGAGTTTCTTCTTTTTTGCGTATAAGTATTCGTTTAAGAAAACAAGAATATTCTTGTCGTACTCTATTACCGCTTGTTTTATATCCTCTTCTTTCCAATTCTTTCTTATGTGAGAATCAAAATCTTTTTTTATTTCTTCGCATGAAATATTATTATCAACAAATTTAATATTTTCACCGAATAAGAAAGTCTTGAAACTTGTGCTAGAATACCCCGCATCAACCAATTCCAATAAGGTAAATAACCTTAGCAAACATTCACCTACATCAAAAACAGTTTCTTTGGTTATGTCTTCCAAATTATATCTATAAAGGTAAGATATTAAGAACAATTTAATATTTTCATTAAACTTTAATAATAGTTTTACAAGAGGGTATTCTCTTATCAAATCCCAGATTTGTGTTATTTTTGAAAACTTATCACACAATTCTATAGGTGATTTTAATATATCTTTATTGATTATCGTGTAATAATTTCTTAATCCTGGAGTTGTAACATCTGGATAACCATTTTTCATGTATTCTTTTGAAATAGAACGTGTAATATACATAAATTGCTGCAAAATCGAATCAATGTTTATAATTCCATGAGAACTTAATTCTGTTGAAAGTTTTGTTATTGATTCCCATTGCTTATTGAAGTCGTCTTTTTTACTTCCTGCATTAGAATACATTTGGGCAGAAATTATATCAGCATCCGACAATGGCATACCTGTAGAATTCAGAGAATTGAACATAGTTATTGCTTGTTCAATTTGCCAACTACGAATTTCTATAACTTGGCATTTTTCCAAAAATGTTTGCGCGAAAGTTTTAATTTTTGTCTCAGAATACAATCCTAATTTTTCATAGAAAAATTTGAAATTTCTGAAATGATTTGTATATTTATTATCTTTTTGTTTTCTTGGAATTTTATATACTTTTTTTTCAGCTTCTTCAAATGTTTCCGAAGATATTATAGTTTGCAATTCATTTTTATACAGTTCGTTTATAGACTTATTTTCCAATATCTGGATATTATTTACTTCAGACCAATTATCCAAAATTTCATAGACTTTTTCTTCATCTGCTTTAAATAGTATTTTTAATGTTTTATCTCGATTTGTTTCCAAAACTTTCAACAATCGTTCAGAATCTTTATCCTTTTTGAAATTTTTAATTACATTTCCTAATCTGAGTTGTAAAGCCTTTAATAAAAGCAAAAAAGTTGTAGTTCTTTGTTGGCCATCAATAAGACTAAATGAACCTGAGCTATCAGCATTTGAACAATCAATAATGATTGTACCGAAAAAATAAGGATCCTCTAAACCAGAGTCTATAAAATCTTCAATATCTTGCCAAAGTTTATCGCATTGAACAATATTCCATGAGTAACCTCTTTGATACTCCGGAATAACAAACATTTCTTTCTTATTAATTTTTAAGTAATCACTGATAAGTTTTAACTTAGGCTCGATATCTTTTGCCATTTTATATTTTCCTCCATAAGCTACCAGCCCAGTGGGCTGTGAGCATAACTACGCACTTAAACGGTGGCGGGCGCAGACCCGACATCCGATTTGAAGTGCATGTTATGTGATTATACTACATACCTGCAATTCCTACAGCATATCGTTCTACATTTTCAAATACAATTAAATCAGGTTTATTTTCCAAAATACTTTTTTTGTCTTCTTCATTCATTCTTCGCCAATTGTATTCTACGCTTGAAAACATTGTAGAAAAATATGGAGTTAATGCAGAAAAGAAAGAATCTCTAAAAACTATGGCGCGTGGAAGATTTTCATTTTTCCCTTTTGTAATTACTCCTCCAGTGCCTTCATTTTTTATATATTCAAAATAATCCGAGAATTCACTATTTTTGGGTTTTGCTACGATTTGTGTAGATTTTGATTTTTTTATTCCCAGCATTGGAAGAATATCTCCGGCATTTTCACTGTAACTAACTTCAAAATCATAATCAACTTTTGGAAATTGTATATTTGGAAATAATTTTTTGACTTCATTTTCTATTTGTGTAAATGCATAATACGCTCCCAAATTATTCCAATGTGTGTCAGTTTCATAATAAAGAGGAGAGTTATTTTTTTCTTTTTGTTCTATTAAATAATCTCGCGGATAAACACATGTAATGCCGAGTTCATTAAAAACTGAAATCAACTGATCTGCCCTTGTTGTTCCCTCCGGACGTTCATCAATATAGTTTTCTGGATAAACTGAATGCTTATTTGGTCCAATTGCGAATAGGTATTTTATGTTATTATCTTCACACCATTTCGCAGTCTTTTTTACAGAATTTTTGAAACTTTCCAATTCAAGTTCAGTAAGAAGATTCTTTTTATAAAAATCATTTAGATTATTTCCGTCATTTGAGGAAATATAGTAAAACCAATTATTTTTTCCCTTAAATGCTAGGTTATTTCTTATTTGTTTATTGAAAATATCATAATCTATAAAGTTCGCAATAGTAACCAGCCGGTTTCTTCCACCAAATCTATCCTGAAAATAGTTGTCGTATTCTGAGAAGTTCAAGATATGATTCGGTTTTGTTGCAAGACTTCTGTTTTCAACTTCTGAAACTGTCCCATTTTTATTGAATCTTACAATTGGGAAAAGTATTGCGAGAAAAACTACTATTACAAAAGAATATGGAATGATTTTCTTCATGATTAGAACCTGAAATAAATAAAAGGATTGTATGTATTGTTTGCAAGAAATGCGAAACAAAGTCCAAGCATAGCCACGAGTCCAATGCATTTAAGAATTGAAACTGTATTTTGTAAAACTTGATTATTAGGAATTTTTATATTTTTCCACCAAGGAAACGAGAATAGTACTCCAATTACAAGTACAATAATGAACTTTGCATCTACATTAAACCAATATAATGCTGTATTTGAGATTGCATGATAATTTGAAAATATACTGTAATTGATACCGAACATTTTAAGCCAAAGCTTTACAGTCTGTTTTGTTCCATTTCTAAAAAGAACCCAAAATAGAACAATAATTAGCAAAGTAATAATTCTATAAAATATGGAGAACAATTTAGATTCTTTACTCTTTTTGTCAAACTTGAAAAATCTTTCGATAAGCATAGAGAAACCGTGAAATAATCCCCAAAAGATGAAGTTAAATGATGCTCCATGCCAAAGACCTGTCAGGAAAAATACGCATATTCTGTTCAATACCGTTCTTTTTGAAGATTTTCTGTTTCCTCCAAGAGGAATATAAACATAATCTCTAAAAAAGTTTGTAAGCGATATGTGCCATCTTTTCCAGAAATCTGTAATTGAACTTGCTGCATAAGGATAATTGAAGTTTTCAAGCAAATCAAAACCAAAGATTTTTGCAAGTCCAATTGCCATATCTGAATAACCAGAAAAATCATAGTAGATTTGCAATGCATAAGAAATAGCGGCAATCCATGCGGCTAGAGTTCCATAAGAAAATATATCTGCATTGTAAATAGAGTCACAGACAAAAGCCAGGTTGTTTGCAAGCAATACTTTTTTTGAAAGTCCAATTATAAATCTTTGAAAACCTGTATATATGTTTTCAAGATTTTCGCTTCTGTTTTCAATTTGCAGATTTATGTCATGATACCTTACAATAGGCCCTGCTATTAATTGCGGAAAGAATGTTATGTATAACCCAAGATTTAAAACATTTCTTTGAACAAGGTTTGGTGATTTATACACGTCAACAAGATATGTTATTTCTTGGAAAGTATAAAAAGAAATACCTATTGGCAGAATGAGGTTTATTGTTTCAATAGGCTTTAAATGTAATGAGCCAATTATGTAATTCACAATTTGACAAGAAAATCCAAGGTACTTAAAAACAAACAGGATTCCCAAATTAACAGCAATTGCAAAAATTAGGAACTTTTTACTTGATTCTTTTCTATCAGCAATAAATATTCCCATATTATAGTTGAATAAAACAGATGCCAGCATAAGAAGAACAAATTTTGGTTCTCCCCATGCATAAAAAAGCATACTGGCTAAAAGTAAAACCGCATTTCGATATGCTCGATGCGGAAGTGCATAATAAGCAATTAAGACCACGGGAAAAAAGAATCCCAAGAAGGTTATAGAACTAAATAACATAGCACACTCGAAAGTTGATTTTTTTGGCGCAAAACGAGTGAAACGATGTTTTGCGCCAAAGGAACTTTTCAATTCCTTTGGTCAGTGTACACTGACCAAATTTTTACGAGAAAAATGCTATGTATTTGATTTTTTTATATTTTAAAACCAGCGCCCCAGTGCGGGCGTCCACATAACAATGGGTTGTACCGCAGGCAGCTTGACTGCCTGTCGGCTACGAACCTCTTGTTATGACAAATTATATTTCTTATACAGAATTGGATTTCATAAATCTTT